>JAFSWY010000401.1 GCA_017444295.1 Selenomonadaceae bacterium
CCATCTTGGCGCATCTTGAATGTCCTCCCTGCGTTGACAAATCCTCGACATAGCACCACTATGACTGCGGTTTGTCGCCTTGGGATGGACATACAATCTACGCCAATCTGGGCAACTTCATTTAATCAGCGTTTCCCTAAAAAAGGCTTTGACAATCAAAAGAAGGATGGTGGTTTGGATGAGGCAGGATCTGCAATATTACACCAAACTGGAGGAAATCATGAACAGCATTGATATCAATGGCTTTACCTTCCATGAAGTAGAGGAGGGCCGGGATTATCAGTGGAAGCTGGAGTGTGGGCCTCAGCCCTTGGATAAGATTGAGGAAGTTGTTTCTTATCGGGGACAGGATATCCTCACCTATTACTTTGTGAAAAAGTTGCATATGCGTTCGTCGGAACTGGTGAACCCCAGAGTGGATTGGGGGGCACTGAACGAAAAATGCCGTCAGGATCTTTTGAGGATTATGGGCCCCCTGGATTTGGAACGCTATGTACGCCATACAAAGTTTGGCAAGACTTATCGGAAGGAAATCCGATATCTTATGGGTTTTTTGCAGTTCATCGCCACCATATACTATGACATGATTTCTGCCTATGAGAAGATTCTCCAGCATGATGTTACGAAGGATGCCTTCCTTTTGAAGACCTGCCATATGGAAAAGGGGGAGATTGTTCCTCACAACACTATGGTCATCCTGTGCCCCTTTGAGGAATGGCTGAAGCGCCATGGCATGGACCAATACAGGGAGATGCAGGGGATAGACAAGGAGGCAGAGGTCGTTGTGCTGGTAAACAAAGACCTTTGTGATGGCAGTTATAAGCTGGATGTGCCTTTTGTCTGCAACTGGAAGGAGCTTGTATCATGAGAAGATCTGAATTAAAAAAACTCAAAGCCATAGCGGAAGAAGTTGAAAGGGAGGAAAAAGAGAACGGCAAATCCGTGAAAGGGAATCCCCACAAGGCTGCGGAGATCCTTGTGAGGCAACTGTATGGCAGCAAATCCCCCGGCGGGGTGAAGTTTGCGGAAACCGTGGGCAACGATGAAGAGTTTACTTTTAAAAGGAATAATGACCTGCGTCCCGTGGTCTTTTCCTGGCTGAGCAATGAGGATGGACGGCTCTATCATTGTTCCGCAATCCTTACTGATTCCCAGGAAGTCCTGGAGAAACGCCTGAAGATGAATCCTTTTCCCGTGGAACCGGAGGTATGGCAGGAAATGATCAAGGGCGATGTGCTGGATGCCATGATCCTCACAACTTTTGATATAGAGGGCAAGGGCTATGATTTCCGCACCCAGTACGTAGGTCTCCATAAGGTGAACCTGTTGATCAGGAATGTGCTGAATATGGACGTGCCGCCGGGGTATGAGGAAGATGAAGAGTAGGGAGGAAATGCTGTTTCTTGCAACAGGGAATGGAGAAGGAGTTTGTTGTGGTTACGCACAACACAAGGGAATTCCAGAGGATTCATGGGCTGCGCTTGGAAGATTGGACGCAATGAACCTGTGAAAGATTCATGGAGGGATGTGTGAAATGTCCTATCGCATCACGGTGTTGGTAGAGAACACAGCATTGCCAGGGCAGTCGCTTTTGGCGGAGCACGGGCTTTCCTTTTTTGTTGAACTGCCGGAGACTGCCTTTTTGTTTGATTGCGGACAGACCAGGGCCGCATGGCAGAATGCTGCCCGCCTTGGCGTGGATCTTTCCCGTGCACAGTTCGTGGTCCTCAGCCATTCCCATTATGACCATGCCGGAGGCTTTCCCTCCTTGTTGCAATACGGAAACCCCGGTCTGGTCTATACGGGACCGGGGTTTTGGGAGGAAAAATTTTCCCGCGACGGGGAGTCGGGAGGGTACAAGTACAAAGGATGCGGGTTTTCCAAGGAGGATTTGGATGTCTGGGGGATTGAGCAGAGGATCTGCGAGGATGTTTTGCAGATCAGCAGCCAGGCGTGGCTTGTTCATGGCTTTGCCAAGCGTTACCCCTTTGAAACAATTCCCGCTAAGTTCGTATGCGGGGCAGACAAGCAGCCGGATCCCTTTCGGGATGAGATTTGCCTGGTTCTGGGGGAGAGGGATGGTTTGACCCTTGTCACGGGGTGTTCCCATAACGGTATCCTCAATATCGTCTCCGCGATTCAGGAGAAAACAGGGAGGCCGGTTTGCCGCATTGTGGGCGGCATCCATCTGAGCGGCGAGAAACAGTCAAGGGTGGATGAGACACTTGACGCACTCAAGGCGCAGGGAATCCGCTCCATTGGGCTTTGCCATTGTTCCGGGGCGGCTGCGGGACATCAGGTATCTACAGGATCGAGGATAGAGCCGGATTAACATAGAAAAAACTGCCACCAAGACGCGGTAACGTCCTGGTGGCAGTTGCTTTGGTTTACAGAAGATTATTTGCCGAAATAGCGGTCATGGAGCCCCTTGAAGCCGCAACCGTGGCGAGCCTCGTCCTTCGCCATCTCATGGACTGTGTCGTGGACGGCGTCGAGGTTGAGCTGCTTGGCGAGAACGGCCAGTTCCTTCTTGCCGGCGCAGGCACCGTGCTCGGCATCGATGCGCATTTCGAGGTTCTTCTTCGTGCTGTCCGTGAGGACCTCGCCCAGAAGTTCCGCGAATTTTGCAGCGTGTTCCGCTTCCTCAAACGCATAGCGCTTGAAGGCCTCGGAGATTTCTGGATAGCCTTCGCGATCCGCCTGGCGGCTCATGGCCAGATACATGCCGACCTCGGTGCATTCGCCCGTGAAGTTCATGCGCAGCCCGTCGATGATGCGCTGGTCGACATCCTTGGCCACACCGATGCGGTGCTCGTCAGCGAAGACGAGGTCGCCGGTCTGTTCCGTGAACTTGGAGGCAGGGGCCTTGCAGATGGGGCACTGATCGGGTGCCTGCTCGCCTTCAAAAACATAGCCGCAGACGGTGCAAACGAATTTTTTCATAGTCAAAACCTCCTAAAATATGGTGATATAACGATACGCCCTGCTTTGCTCAGAAGCAGACAAACTTGCATATGTTCATTATACAGGATTTTTCATAAAATTAAAATACCTAAAATCACTAAAATCAATTATTTTTCGAAATCCTTTTATTTTATGCCTTGTTTTTGCTGTCAGAGAACGTTTTTCTCTTGGCAAAATTCGGATAATGAGGTATAATAAAAGCAAGTATAAGTAGTTTTGTTTCCCATTCTTTCTAAGGATAGAGAGCAAGAGGCATGCAAGGAAAGTGGTGAGGCATCATGGCGATCTCGGGAATTTCGGGAGGAGCGAATTGGGGAACTAGCGCATTTCAGAGAGCAAATCGGGAAATCATACAGTATGGGCAGCGGTGGGCAGCAGACATTTCCCGCCAGGACAATTCCTATGCGAATGTCTCGAACTTCGGCAATGAGACGCATATCGGCGCAAGCCGTTTTGCGAAGGGCAATGACAGGATCTACAACGATGGCACCCATCTGACGGGAAAGATTGCCTCCATAGGAAGTTCCTACTCGGAAGTGTCGAGGATGGGAAAAGGGGAGTTTTCCCATGTCACGCGGCAGATTTTTTCCGATGGCAGCGGCGGCATGAAAAAAGGTGCCGATGGCATCCGTGCCTATGTGGATACCTTGAACTACAGGAGCCAGAATGGGAGCAGCCAGTTCCAGAAGGCCAATGAATTCGTCAGTCTGCGCTATCTGCAGGATGCCTGACGATGGTACACGATCTCCCTGCTGTGTGGATCATGGCAGGGATTTTTATTTGGGGAAGGAGGAGGATCATGGCGGAAACAGCTCAGGCACTTCTGGACTACATCGGAATGTGCACCTCGCCCTGCCATACGGCAGATGTCAGTGCGGCAAGGCTCAGAGAGGCGGGCTTTCGGGAGCTTTCCCTTTCCGGGGCGTGGGAATTGATGTCGGGAGGGCGCTATTTTCTCAAGGGATATGATTCCGCATTGCTGGCCTTTGTGGTCGGCGGGAGTTCCGGGGAACTGCGCATTGCGGCAGCCCATACGGATTTCCCGTGTTTCCGGCTGAAACCGAAGGCAGGGATGGAGCGGGACGGCTACGGGCTGCTCAATGTGGAGCCCTATGGGGGCATGATTCTCCGGTCCTGGCTGGACCGTCCCCTGTCCCTGGCGGGAAAGGTCGTCCTGCGGGGGAAAGATTCTTTTCATCCCGAGGGGAAACTGGTGGATTTTGAACGACCGTTGTTTACGATTCCGAGCCTTGCCATCCATATGGACCGCGAGGTCAATGAGAAGGGGGAACTCAACCCGCAAAAGGACATGCTGCCACTGGCGAGGCTGTTGGCCCATGCAGAGGCAGTGAATGATGAAGAAGAGGACGAGGAAGCCGGGACGAAAGATTTTTTCCTGGAATGGCTTTCCGATGAGCTCATGGTTTCCTCCCAGGACATCCTTTCCTATGAGCTTTCTGCCTATCCGGTGGAGGATGGATGCATGATGGGCTTTGGGGAGGAATTCATCTCCTCGCCGCGTCTCGACAATCTGACCTCTGCCAAGGCCTGTCTGGAGGGAATCCTTGCCTCTGAGCCTTCGGAGGGCATCCGTCTCATCGCCCTGTTCGACCATGAGGAAGTGGGAAGCAGGACGAAACAGGGGGCTGCCTCCGGGCTTCTCATGCAGGTGCTGGAGCGCATCTATCTGTCTCTTTCCAGGACCAGGGAGGAGCTTTTTGCGGATCTTGCGAAGGGGTTCCTGCTGTCCGTGGATGTCGCCCATGGCCTGCATCCGAACCATCCGGACAAAAGCGATCCGGCACTCAGGCCCTTGCTGGGAGGCGGTGTGGTGCTCAAGCAGGCTGCGAGCCAGTCCTATGCGGGGGATGCGGAGGCAGTGGCAATTGTCCGTTCCCTTTGCGAGGAACATGGGATTCCCTGGCAGCATTTCGTGAACCGCTCCGACAGCAAGGGCGGCTCCACTCTGGGCTCCATTGCTTCTGCACTTGTCTCCATGCGGGCAATGGATATCGGCGTTCCCATCCTCGCCATGCATTCGGCGCGGGAGCTCATGGGAGCGGCGGATCAGGAGGCATTGGAAAAATTGTTGAAGGTCTTTTTACTATGAAATCTTAGCGAGTCAAGACCGAAGGGCGCAGAATCGGTTAGATTTCGTGTAAGGGCGTAGTGCGAAACACCGTTTCGCACGGAGTTTGGAATGAGTTTTAGGGAGGAATGTATCCTATGGCAACGAAACTTACGGAACTTTTGGGCATCGAATACCCCATCCTGCAGGGCGGAATGGCTTGGATTTCCGATGCGGGCCTTGCATCTGCGGTTTCCAATGCGGGGGGCGCAGGCATCATTTCCACGGGGGGCAGGACGACAGAATACACGCGGGAGGAGATTCGCCGTTGCCGCACCCTCACGGACCGGCCCTTTGGCGTCAATGTCATGCTCATGGCGCCCAACAAGGATGAGATCGTCGATGTCATCTGCGAGGAAAAGCCCGCCTTCGTGACACTGGGGGCAGGGAATCCCGTGCCGTACTTTGCGAAATTCCATGAGGCAGGGGTCAAGGTAATCCCCGTGGTTCCCAATGTGAAGCTGGCAAAGCGCGTGGAGGACAAGGGCGCGGATGCCATGGTGGTGGAGGGCATGGAGGCCGGCGGGCACATCGGTGTCCTGACGACCATGGCCCTTATGACCCAGGTCATTCCGGAAGTAAAGATTCCCGTCATCATGGCTGGCGGCTTTGCCGATGGCAGAGGTCTCGCAGCGGCTCTCCTCATGGGAGCGGCAGGCGTCCAGATGGGGACGAGGTTCCTCGTGGCAGAGGAGTGTCCTGTCCATGGGAACATGAAGCAGAAGCTCATTGAGGCCATCGACACGGATACCATTGTGACGGGGCTTACCATCGGCGGCGCTGTGCGCGGCATTAAGAACAAGTTCTCGGAGGAGTTCATCGCTTTGGAGTACTCCGGCAAGGCAAGCAAACAGGAGCTCATGGACAAGGCTACGGGAACGAACAAGCTGGCGGCAGTGGACGGCGACACGGAGAACGGCATGATGCAGGCAGGGCAGAGCCTCCTGCCGCTTAAGAAAGTCGAGCCGGTGAAGGCGATTGTGGAAGCCATCATGAAGGAAGCGAGGGAAACCCTTGCAAATGCTGCTTCGGTTAAATTGTAAATCACTGCAGTGAAGAAAAGCGCCGTGATGCGGAATGGCGTACTGGCTAGGGCGTGTTGATTAATTCACTCAGCCCATCTTCATGGGTCTTGACTGCCCCTGCTGCGTTGACAAATCCTCAGCATAGCACCACTATGTCTGCGGTTTGTCGCCTTGCATGGACAGCCAATCCCCACAAATCTGGACTAAGCTCATTTAATCAACACGCCCTAGTGACATTCAAACAAGCTGCCTGCGGCTTCGCGGTCATTGGGGGTGTCAAACGTCCGAGGCTGTGCATATCTATCGTTAGAATATGTACAGCCTCTTTGGTATGTTTTGCCTATGGCAAAACTTGAATCCCCTGCGGGGACTAGCTTCGCGTCG
>JAFSWY010000402.1 GCA_017444295.1 Selenomonadaceae bacterium
ACAGCACGTTACGCAGCGTTATTCTTCGCTTTGCGTCCAGACGCGCATCGTATTCTCGAATAGCACCCTGCATAATCAGCCCTCCTTCAAGTGGGAATATGTGTATCGTGGGATTTCCCACTTCTATCTTACCAGATCAACAAGTCATTGTCAAGTTGCATTTGCCAATCGTCACAAGGAGGCACATAATGAAAAACCCCTTTCTCTCCCTGTTTCGCGCCAGGGATAAGCCTAAAGACGCGGTCAGTGCTGCCACGACATTTTCCTTTGGTATGGCCGGTTCCGGAAAGAGCGTCAACGCCCGCACGGCCATTCAGGTGTCCGCTGTGTACGCCTGCGTGCGCGTGATCGCGGAAACAGTCGCCTCTCTCCCGTTCGCCGTCTTCGAGCAGGATAAAAACGGAAGTCAGAAAGCACTGGATCACCCGCTCTACCGCATCCTGCATGACGAACCCAATCCGGAAATGACCAGCTTCGTCTGGCGGGAAGCCATGCTCACCCACCTGCTTCTGTGGGGCAATTCCTACAGCCAGATTCTTCGGGCCGGCCGCGGAAACATCGTGGGGCTGTATCCCCTTCTGCCGGATCGGATGGAAGTGGACAGGGATGACAAGGGGAAGCTCACCTATACCTATTCTACCACCAACGGCCAGCAGGTAAAACTCCGCCCGGAAGATGTGCTTCACATCCCTGGTCTGGGGTTCGACGGCATCATGGGATATTCCCCCATCGCTGTGGAGAGAAACGCGGTCGGGTTGTCCATAGCCGCTGAGGAATTCGGCGGGAAGTTTTTCGGAAATGGCGCTACACCTTCCGGCATCCTGACCCATCCCAACACAGTAAAGAATCCCAAGGCCCTCCGGGAAAGCTGGATGGAAGCATATGGCGGGAGCAGCAATGCCAACCGAGTCGCCATCCTCGAAGAGGGTATGACGTTCACCAGAATCAGCATGCCCAACAACGAGGCCCAGTTTCTCGAAACCAGGAAGTTTCAGGTGGAGGAAATCTGCAGAATCTATCGCGTTCCTCCACACATGATCGGTGATCTGGAGCACGCCACATTCAGCAACATCGAGCATCAGTCTATCGACTTCGCCGTTCACTGCATCCGGCCCTGGCTGGTCAGAATAGAGCAATCCATCAACCGCAGCCTCTTCACCGATAAGGAGAAGGGAGAGAATCCCTCTGGCAGTCGTTTCTACTCTCAGTTCAATCTGGACGGCCTGATGCGAGGCTCCTATAAGGAGCGCATGGAAGGCTATGCCATCGGAAGACAGAACGGCTGGCTCAATGCCAACGACATCCGGGGTTTGGAGAACATGAATCCTATTCCGGAAAAAGAGGGCGGAAACGCCTACCTCGTGAACGGGAACATGATTCCCATCTCCCTGGCTATGCAGGCACGGGACATTGCCTCCGCCAAGAAAGGATCAAACCAATGACCCAACTCACCCTCGGCAGTCTCTTTGACGGGATTGGGGGCTTTCCTCTGGCTGGCATATATGCTGGCATGAAACCCATCTGGGCCTCGGAGATCGAGCCTTTCCCCATCAGGGTAACTCGAAAGAGGCTGCCCGCTCTGCGCCATTACGGCGATATCCATAAATTGAACGGCGGAGAACTGGAACCCGTGGATGTATTGACCTTCGGCTCACCCTGCCAGAACCTTTCGGTCGCCGGCAAGAGGGTCGGCCTGCAGGGCGAACAGTCCTCCCTCTTCTTCGAAGCTGTACGCATTATCACAGAAATGAGGTACTCCTCCCATGGACAATATCCGAAATGGGCCGTGTGGGAAAATGTGCCGGGCGCCCTGTCCTCTTGCGATGGGCAGGATTTCCGCCAGGTCCTCACCGAGCTCCTCCGTATCAAAGAGCCCCAGGCAGATGTTCCTATGCCGGAGAGCGGAAAATGGCTCGCCGCTGGAGAGATCCTGGGTGACGATTGTTCTCTCGCCTGGCGCGTCCTTGATGCCTCGAAGGGTTGGGGAGTCGCACAAAGACGGAAGAGAATATTTGTTGTCGTCCATTTTGATGGACCATGTGCCGGAAAGGTACTCTTTGAGTCCGAAGGCCTGTCAAGGTATACTCCACCGGGCACAGCTCCGGGGCAAGGAACTTCCGCAGGTTCTCCGAAAAGCGCTGGAGCGGCAAGCCCAAGAATAGTCCTCAACGACATGGGCGGCGCCAGGATGGACGTAACGGAAAATGTCACCCACACCCTCCGCGCTCAGGACAAGGGGCATCCTCCCCTCGTGCTGGACAGTCCCATGATGGCAGGCGGCTTCTGTACCGAGCACTCCGCCGACAGCAGAGGGATTGGGTATGAGGATGAAAAAGCGCCAACGCTCCGCGCCAACGTGGTTCCCGGTGTAGCCATTGAGTACAATCCAACCGACAGCCGCATCAAAGTCAAGGAGGACGGCATTTGCCAGACACTGTGTGCCCGGTGCGGCACTGGCGGAAACAATGTCCCTCTGACCATGCTCCCCGTCGCCTATGGCATCTGCGCGGATCAGTCGGGCGGCATGCTGTCGGATAACCCCAAGGTCGGCTACTACGAAGCGGAAACCAGCAGAACTCTGGATGGCCACCCGGACCCATCCTGTCATCAGGGCGGCATTGCCGTGGTGGAAGAAAAACCTGCCTACACCATGACC
>JAFSWY010000403.1 GCA_017444295.1 Selenomonadaceae bacterium
GGAACCCGGCGTTTTGGGGTTGCGCCACCGACGTGCCTGTGTGTGCATCAACCGCTTTTTGCCAGATGGCGCAACAAAATCCAACCCTAACCTCCCTGAACTTTCCCTTGCTATCCCCTGATAATCGTTGTAAAATTAAGAAAAATGAGGCACACATCCATGGGACGTATCAAGGAATGGGAGGAACTCACCATCTGCGACAACTTCCTCTTCCAGAAAGTCATGCAGAACAAACGGCTCTGTATGTGGCTCATCACGAAACTCCTCGGCATCAAGGTGAAGGACATCATCTACCCCGAGCCTGAAAAGACGATTGAAGCAAGCCCCACACAGAAAGGCATCCGGCTTGATGTCTATGTGGTGACCGAGGACGACACGATTATCGACATTGAGATGCAGACGGCAGACAAGTCCCTCGGCTGGCTCCCCAAACGCACCCGTTACTACCAGGCCATGATAGACCTCAATGTGCTGGGCAAGGGCAAGGACTACATTGAACTCAAAAAGTCCTTCGTCATTTTCATCTGCACCTTTGACCCCTTCCCCGGAAATGACCGCAAGATGTACACCTTCACCAACCTCTGCCACGAGCAGGACGGCTTGGAACTTGGGGATGAGACGGTGAAGATTTTCCTGAACACCAAAGGCACAATCGGCGAGGTGGACGAGGACATAGAGAGGTTCCTCGCCTATGTTGACGGCAAAGCCGCCGAGGGCAAGTTCACGCAGGATATCGCCGCCGAAGTGGAGCGGCTGAAACAACACAACGAAACGAAGGTGGAATACATGACGCTTATGATGGAACTCAAAGAACAGAGACGGGAAGGCTATGATGAAGGCAAAACCGATGGGCGTATCGAAAACATCCTGAACAACGTCCGCGCGCTCATTGCCAAGAAAGGCTGGAGCCCTGACGAGGCGTTGGATATTCTCAATGTCTCGCCGGAGGATCGGATGGTCGTAATGACACGGCTGTAAGGGTGTCAAAGTTTTGACACCCATCTTTGGCCAGCCCTACAGCGGATATGCCGCCATCGCCCACCGTCACATAATCCACCATGCACCCCCACAGACACCCATCGAACTCTGCCACAGGCTCCTTCTGTGCCCTAAGCATCTTGATGAACTTGACCATTTTTAATCAATACGGTTTCTGAAAAAATGCGATAAAAAAATAGGAAAAACACTTGCAACTTATGCTTGCATGTAGTATACTACATGCAAAAAGGAGGTGATGTGTTGATACGAAAGGTTTCCTACAAGGACCAGGTGTACGAACACATGAAGCAGGACATCGTCAACGGCACCATGAAAATCGGGGAAATCTATTCCGAGCAGATGATCGCTGACCAGCTGAACGTATCGCGCACGCCGGTGCGGGAGGCAGTCCTGCAGCTCAGGAACGAGAAGCTCGTGGAGGTTTACAACAACCGCGGCTTTGGCGTGAAACCGGTCTCTGTGGAGGATATCCGCCAGATCATCCAGGCACGCATAGCCATCGAAAGCTACACCCTATGCCGTCTGGCCGAAAGCATACACACACCGGAGGGAAGGGATGCCCTGAAGGAAATGGAAACCTGCCTAGAGGAAAAGATGGCAAGCCTTTGCGACGCAAAAGAACACTATCTTTTCATGCAGGCCGACATGGAATTCCATGGAATCAGCATCCTGTTCACGAACAATGAGTACTTCACGGGAATGCACCGAATGATGCAGGCGCAGCTCGAACGCGTAACCATCAGTTCCCTGATTTACCAGGGACGCCATGCCGCAGCTCTCCGCGAGCACAAGGCCATCTTCCGTGAGGTCAGCAGGGGCAAGGGAAAAGAAGCGGCTGCTGCCCTGGAAAAGCACATGTGGATGAC
Source organism: Selenomonadaceae bacterium (assembly GCA_017444295.1). Lineage (GTDB taxonomy): Bacteria > Bacillota > Negativicutes > Selenomonadales > Selenomonadaceae > UBA3796. The sequence continues at coordinate 1,866 of JAFSWY010000403.1, forward strand.
AGAGGAACTGTTGACGGGGCACATGTTGGCATGAACGCAAGGGAATATCCGACGCAAGTGATATTCCTTTGCGCTTGGGTCAACTGGTATGCTACATACCGATTAATTTTTGCTTGTTCCGGTTTGTTGCGTATTGGCAGTTCTCAAGTAGTATGCTACATACGGTATGCAAATGGTTTGCAAAATGAATGGGAGGAACACAACATGTCAAAAGTAGGTTTCATCGGTCTGGGAATCATGGGAAAGCCAATGGTGCGCAATCTGCTCAAGGCAGGAATCGACACGACGGTCTACGATATCAACAAGGCCGCAGTGGAGGAACTTGCAAAGGAAGGCGCCAAGGCAGCGGCGACTCCCAGGGAAACGGCCAAGGGCAAGGATGTCGTCATCACGATGGTGCCGAACGGGAAAATTGTGGAGTCGCTTTTGACCGGCGACGATGGCATTCTGGCAGGTGTTGATGCGGGAACCATCATCGCGGACATGAGCTCCGTCACCCCCGTGGAGTCCAAGCACTTTGCGGAGATGGCAGAGAAGAAAGGCTGCTCCTTCCTGGATTCCCCCGTGAGCGGCGGCGAGCCCGGCGCAGTGAATGCCACTCTCGCCTTCATGATCGGCGGCGACGAGAAGGCCGTGGAGAAAATGCGGGACGTGTATGATGCCATGGGAACCTCCATCACCGTGGTGGGGCCCAATGGCAGCGGTTCCGTCACGAAACTCGCCAACCAGATCATGGTGAACCTCAACATCGCCGCAGTGTCGGAGGCCCTGGTGCTTGCCCAGAAAGCCGGGGCAGATCCCAAGAAGGTCTACGAGGCGGTGCGCGGCGGCCTTGCCGGCAGCACGGTTCTCGACGCGAAGGCTCCCATGATGTACAGCCGCAATTTCAAGCCGGGTGGAACCATTGCTATCAACCTCAAGGACATCACGAACGTCATGGATACGGCAAAGAGCCTTGATGTGCCCCTGGTCCTCACCAGCGAGCTGCAACAGATCATGCTGAGCCTGAAGGCAACGGGACACATCATGGACGACCACAGCGGCATCGTCCAGTTCTATGAGGGAATCTCCGGCGTAGAGGTCAAGGCAGCAGAGTAAGGAGGGACATGCAATGGCAAAGGTGCTCAAGAGCGAGCTTTTCAAGGACATTCCGGCAATCGATGAGGAAAAAGTGGATGATGCACTGGCAGAGGCCTTGAAGGACTTTCCAAAGAAGATTGTGGTTCTCGACGATGACCCGACGGGGGTGCAGACCGTCCATGACATCTCGGTCTACACAGATTGGACAGAGGAAAGCATTGCCGCAGGATTCGCGGAGAAAAACTCCATGTTCTTCATCCTGACGAATTCCCGCGCCTTCTCTGCAAAGCATACCACGGAAGAGCATCGGAAGATGGCGCAGCGCATTGCCGCAGAAGCCAAAAAGTGCGGCAAGGAGTTCATGGTCATCAGCCGCAGCGACTCCACCCTGCGCGGGCACTATCCCCTGGAGACCGAAATCCTTCGGGAAACCCTGGAACAGCAGGGCAGCCCGAAGATCGACGGCGAGGTGCTGATGCCTTTCTTCAAGGAGGGCGGGCGTTTCACCATCGGGAACGTGCATTACGTGCAGGAAGGGGACTATCTCACCCCTGCGGGAGAAACGGAATTCGCCAAGGACAAGACCTTCGGCTACACGAAGTCCAACATGGCGGAGTACATTGAAGAAAAGACGAAGGGCGCATTCCCCAAGGAATCCGTCACCTGCATTTCCCTGGAAGACCTGCGTGCCTTTGCCGTGGACAAAATCGCAGGGCAGCTGGAAAAGGTCGATGGCTTCCACAAGGTCATCGTGAATGCTGTAGACTATGTGGATGTCAAGGTGTTCGCCCTTGCCCTGCTCAAGGCCATGGCAAAGGGAAAGAACTTCCTGTTCCGCACGGCAGCAGCCTTCACGAAGGTCATCGGGAATGTACCCGACAAGCCTCTGCTCCAGCGTGAGGAGCTTGTCGCCAAGGGCAACGGGAACGGCGGCCTCATCATCATCGGTTCCCATGTGAAAAAGACCACCCAGCAGTTCGAGGAGCTTCAGAAGAGCAAATATGTCAAGTTCATTGAGTTCAACCATATGCTCGTACTGGAACCGGAAAAGCTGGAGCAGGAACTCCGGCGCATCGTCGCCGAGGTGGAAAAGGAAATCAAGGGTGGGCAGACCGTTGCTGTGTATACAGGGCGCAAGCGCTTTGATGCCGGTTCGGAGGAAGAATCCCTCCGGGTTTCCGTCAAGATTTCCGAGGCCATCACGAGCATCGTGCACCGCATTTCCGTCCAGCCCAGTTTCCTCGTCGCCAAGGGAGGCATCACCTCCAGCGATGTCGGGACGAAAGGGCTCTCCGTCAAGCGCGCCCTTGTCATGGGGCAGGTAGCGCCCGGCATCCCCGTCTGGAAGACCGGGGAGGAAAGCAAGTTCCCCCACATGGCCTACATCATCTTCCCCGGCAACGTGGGCGCTGTCGATACCTTGCGCGAGGTGGTAGACATGCTGTGCATCCGGTAAAGGAGAACATCCATGCTGATCAATTTGCGTAGAATGCTGCAAATCGCAGAGGAAAAACGTTCCGCCATCGGCTCTTTCAATGTCTGCAACGTGGAGACCTTGCAGGCGGTGATGAATGCCTCGGCAAAGACCTCCGCCCCGGTCATCGTGTCCTTCGGCGAGTCCTATGACAGCCATATGCCGCTGGAGGGCATGGCAGAACTGGTGAAACTGTATGCGGCAACCTCCGAGGTTCCCATCGTCCTTCACCTGGACCACAGCAAGAAGATGACCACCATCCTGCGGGCCTTGAAATCCGGCTTCACATCCATCATGTATGACGGTTCGGCGTTCCCCCTGAGGGAGAACATCGAGCGAAGCCGCCATGCGGCAGAAATCGCCCATGCCCTGAATGCCAGCCTGGAGGGCGAACTCGGCTACATGAACCCGGAGGACGGCACCCCATCCAACATGTGCGGAGCAGAAAGCTATACGCGAGCCAATGATGCAAAACGCTACGCGGAGGAATCCGGGGCAGACGCCCTAGCCATTGCCATCGGGAATGCCCACGGTATCTACAAGGGCAAGCCTCACCTGGACCTGCAACGGCTGGAGGAAATCCACCGGGCAGTGTCCCTGCCCTTGGTGCTGCACGGGAGTTCCGGCATACCGGAGGAACTGCTGCAAGCGGCCATTCAGGGAGGCATCCGAAAGATCAACATCAACACGGAGGTCTCGACCACGGGAATCCGTGCGGCAAGGGAGTTTTTGGACAGCCATCAGGACCCCAACACGAGGTTTGAGGCGATGGCGAAGGAAGCCGAGCGGCAGATGGCCGTCGTCGTGGAAAAATACATTGCCTGTTTCGGGCAAGGGAAATAGGAGGCTGACATCTCATGTTAATGGCGATTTTCTTGGGCGGCATCGTTCTTCTGATGCTGATGATCATCAAATTCAAGATCAATCCCTTTTTGGCATTGTTGTTCACATCGCTGGTCATCGGAATCAGCGCAGGGCTCCCTGTGCAAAAGATTCTCTCCAGCATATCTTCCGGCTTTGGCGGCACCCTCGGCGGCATCGGCATCGTGATTGCGCTGGGCATCATCCTCGGGGAACTGCTCTATGAGACAGGGGGAACCGAGGAGATTGCAAGCCTCGCCCTACGGAAGATCGGTGTGGAGAACTCCCCGCTGGCCATGGCGCTCACCGGCGTCATCGTCGCAATCCCCGTCTACTTCGATGCAGCATTTGTCATTCTGGTGAATCTGGCAAGCCAGCTCTCAGAGAAGACAGGCATCCCCCTGGTCCGTTTCGTGACCGCCCTGGGCGTGGGCCTCATCATCGGCCACTGCGTCATCATCCCGACCCCCGGCCCCATGGCGGTGGCAGGCGCTGTCAGCGCACCCCTGGGCTCCTTCGTCCTCTATTCCGTCATCGCCGCAATCCCTGCAGCCCTCGTGGGCGGCGTGCTCTACTCCAAGCTCACGGCGAAGCGGTTCTTCCCGGAGCAGTGCAACCGTGAGATCGGGACGACAGATGTTTCCGTGGATGACGGCAAGTCAGGGGAACGCTGCCCCGGGACACTGGCCCTGGGATTGATCCTCTTCCCCATCACGCTGATCCTCATTGGAACCATCGCAGGCGCACTTCTGGAAAAAGGCACGACCCTGGCCGCCGTATGCGCCTTCCTCGGCGACAAGAACGTGGCTCTCTTCCTCGGCGTCATCGCGGCATTGATTGCCCTTCGGAAGTATTTCAAGAGCCCTGCAGAGGAAATGATCACGGCAGCGGCAGCCCAGGCCGGCATGGTGCTCCTGATCACGGGCGCAGGCGGCAGCTTCGGCGCCATCATCAATGCGACCGGCATCGGCGACTACATCGTCGCCACCATGCAGGACTTCAATGTGCCCCTGATCCTCCTGGGCTTCATCCTGAGCCAGATCCTCCGCGCTGCGCAGGGTTCCGCCACGGTGGCCCTCGTGACGACAGCGGCCATCCTCGCGCCCTCCATCACGGCGGTCGGCGCCTCCCCGATTCTCGTGGGACTTGCCATCTGCTTCGGCGGCGTAGGTCTTTCCCTGCCGAACGACTCCGGCTTCTGGGTGGTCAACCGCTTCTCCGGTTTCACCTTCCCCCAGACCATGAAAGCGTGGAC
>JAFSWY010000404.1 GCA_017444295.1 Selenomonadaceae bacterium
GCAGTCTGCTGGATACTGGAAAGCCGTGTCTTGATGGTTTCCCGGATTTCGGTAAACAGCTGGTATTCAATATTGACAATCTTCTCCTGTGCCCCCAGGATTTTCGTCTCGAATTCCTTCAGTTCCTCCGTGATATATCTCTCGGCATTCGCCAGTGTCTGCTTGCGGACATAGCGGGCAGGGACGAGATCCGTCCCGCTGTGCCTCACCTCTATATAGTAGCCAAAAACCTTATTGTAACCAATCTTCAGGGAGCGAATGCCCGTGGCTTCCTTCTCCCGCTCCTCGATTTCCTGCAGCATATTCTTGCTGTCATGGGCAACGCGGCGGTACTCATCGAGTTCCTGATTGTACCCGTCCTTGATGATGCCCCCCTCCCGAAGGGTAATTCCCGGCTCCTCCACAATGGATCTCTGCAAAAGTTCCACAAGGTCATCATAGACCTGGATATTCCCATAGCAATGCTGCAGGAGTGCCGACTTTGCAGAGGAAAGCTGCCGCTTGATGGCCGGCAGGCACATGAGGGATACCTTCAGGGCAATGAGATCCCTGGCATTGGCAGTCCCTACCTCAATCCTGGTGAGCAGGCGCTCGAAATCCCGAATCTCCTTGCAGCCGGAACGAAGTTCCCCCCGCAAGGCGAAATCCTTTGCCAGTTCCTCCACGGCATCCAACCGCTGATTGATCTTCAAGACATTGAGCAACGGGCTCTCCAGCCATTTTTTCAACAGGCGGCTTCCCATAGGGGTCTGCGTGAAGTCCAGCACCCCCAGAAGCGTGTCCTTTTTTCCGCCATCCCGAAGGTTTCGCGTGATTTCCAGGTTGCGCAGGGTATAGGTGTCGAGAACGAGATTCTCCGAGACATCCAGATACAAAAGCTTCGACAGATGGGAAAGGTCTGTCCGCACCGTATCGTGGAGATAATCGAGAAGCGTTGCCACCGCTTCCTGTGCAACAGGCTCTTTCGGGCGATTGTCTGCATCGAAATGCTGCACAATCCGGTCATCCACGGCCCCGGAAATTCTTGGGATATCCGTAAAGGCGCACCTGCTCATGCGAAGGGACATGAACTCCTCCAACGCCTCCCGAAAGGAAACCTCCCCCACGACAAGCAGCTCTGGCATCATGAGGCGGTAGAGCTCATCGAAAAGCCCCTGCAGGCGGTCCTGCCCACGGTAGATGCCATAAAAGCATTCCCCTGTCGAGATATCCGCCCCCGCCAGAACGATTTCCTCATCCTTTTCATGGAGCAGGGCAATATAGTTGTTCTGGGCATCCTTCAATGCCGTTTCCGAAAGCACGGTGCCGGGAGTCACGACCTTGATGACCTCCCGCTTGGTAAGCCCCTTCGCCTTCGGGTCGCCAATCTGCTCGGCAATCGCCACCTTGTAGCCCTTGCCGATGAGCTTGTTGACATAGGATTCCGCCGCATGATAGGGAACCCCGCACATGGGAGCCTTGTCCATATCGCCGCTGCGGCTCGTGAGGGTAAGGCCCAGTTCCCTGGAGGCAGCCTTGGCATCCTCGAAAAACATCTCATAGAAATCGCCCAGCCGAAAGAAGAGTATCGCATCGGGATACTGCTCCTTCGTCGCCAAATATTGCTGCATCATAGGGGTTAGTTCCATGAGTTCTCCTCCATCTTATTGCATTTCCTTATTGAATCTCGCCCTTCAGCACCCAGGTCTGGGGCTGGGTAATCCTCACCTGCACAAAATCACCGGGAGCTTCCGTGCCGTGCCGCCAAAGAACAATCTTGTTGGTGCGGGTGCGCCCCATCCAGATTTCATCATCGTTCTTGCTGGCGCCTTCCACCATGACCTCCAAGGTCTTTCCCCGCAACGCCTCATTGATTTCCCTGCTGATGCCGTTCTGGACATCCATCAGCTCGCTCAAACGGCGTTTCTTGCATGCCTCGCCCACCTGGTTCTCCATGGTTGCCGCCGGAGTCCCCGAGCGCCTGGAATAGAGGAAGGTGTAGGCAGAATCATAGCGGATCTCCCTGAGGAAGTCCAGCATTTCATGGAAATCCTCTTCCGTCTCCCCTGGAAAGCCCACAATGATATCCGTGGTAATGCTCGCCTCCGGCAGATTCTCCCGGATCTTCCTCACCAAATCCCTGTACTTTTCTACCGTATACACGCGGTTCATGGCCTTCAGGATGCGGTTTGTCCCATGCTGCACCGGCAGATGGATGTGCTCGCAAATATGCTTTCCGTTCCGGATTGCCTCGATGACCCTGTCGCTGAGATCCTTCGGATGGGATGTCATGAACCGCACCCGCTGGATTCCCGGAACTGCATCCACCATCAACAGGAGCTCTGCAAAATCGGCCTTTCCATGGTCTTTCCCATAGGAATTGACATTCTGTCCGAGCAGGGTAACCTCCTTGTACCCCTTGCCCACTGCCTCTTCCACTTCCCGCACCACATCCTCCGGCAAGCGGCTGCGCTCCCGTCCTCGCACATAAGGGACAATGCAATAGGTACAGAAATTGTTGCAGCCGTACATGATGGGAACCCATGCGGAAAATTCGCCGCCCCGCGCCACCGGCATTCCCTCCGGCAACTCCGTCTCTCCGATGCTGACATCCACGATATGCCCGCGTTCTGCCTGGATTCCCTCCACCACGTGAACGAGTTCATGCACCTTGTTGGTTCCCAGGACAAAATCGATATGAGGTGCCCGGCGGATGAGTTTTTCCCCTTCCTTCTGTGCCATGCAGCCGGTAATGCCGAAAATCAGATCGGGATTCCTTTCCTTTATATGCTTGATCTCCCCGATCTTTCCATACACCTTGTCCTCTGCGGTTTCCCTTACACAGCAGGTATTGAGCAAAATGAGGTCCGCCTCTCCCATGGCTTCCGTCCGCTCATAGCCGATGGTCTCAAGCTGCCCTTCCATGCGTTCCGCATCCGAGACGTTCATCTGGCAGCCATAGACACCAATAAATGCTTTCTTCATAGAAAACTCCCTACATCAAACTCCGTGCGAAACGATGTTTCGCACTACGCCCTTACACGAAATCTAACCGATTCCGCGCCCTTCGGGCTTGACTCGCTAAGATTTCATAGTAAATCAACACTCACACTACTATACCACATACCAACGGATGAATTCAAACGACAAAAAACCCGGAAACAGGCTTCCGGGCGGATGATGTCATGTTTGGAGGCGACACCCAGAATCGAACTGGGGATAAAGGTTTTGCAGACCTCGGCCTTACCACTTGGC
>JAFSWY010000405.1 GCA_017444295.1 Selenomonadaceae bacterium
CATGGTGTTGTCAGCCGGGTTGCGGTAGGCAATCCGGAGGTTGCGGATGTCAAGCTCTTGTCGGACGACACGGAATTCCTGATCGTCGGGAAAAAGCCGGGAACCACGACACTTCTGGTCTGGTATACGAACGGTCTCCTGGAAGAGTACGTCATCGGCGTCAGCATGGATGACGCGGGACAGAGCTATGTGATCCAGCAGGCCATCGGGCTGCCCCATGTCAGGGTTCGCGTGATCATGAGCGGGGAACATCCCCGCATCCTCCTGGAAGGCACGGTGAAAGACCAGGTGGAGCATGACCGCGCCTTGAAGATTGCCAGCCTTTATAGCGGCGACAATGAAACCACGGAGACGAAGTACGGCAATGATGACGGCGGCTTCGAGTACGATCTCGCCTACCGTTCGGCCCGTACCTATGCCAACGTGGTGGATCTCCTGCAGATACAGAATCCCACGCAGATCCGCTTGGAGACGCAGATCATCGAGGTATCCTACAACAAGGACGATACCTATGGAGCCCTGTTCAGTTCCGCCACGGCCAAGTCCTTGGATACGGATACCAATTTCACCACGGTGACACTGGGCGAGACGGGAGTTTTTTCCGTGGGTGAGGACTTCGGGGGCAACCACGATACCGGCTTCTGGTTCCTGGATCATTTCAGCCGCGTGAATGCCACCATCAACCTGCTGCTCAAGGACGGAAAGGCAAGGATACTCTCCCGTCCCAATATCTCCACCCTGAGCGGGGCCAAGGCGAAGATCCACATCGGCGGCAGCATGCCCTTCCCCAAGGACGGCGGCAACAACAGCACCACCTTTGAGTGGAAGGACTATGGCATCCGCCTCAACATCATCCCCGTCATGGAATCCGACCAGAAGATCACGGCGGAAGTCCATGCGGAGGTCAGCGCACCGGACTACACCAGGACGATCACGACCTCGGCGGGAACGGTGCCTTCCATGCGCTCCAGGAATGTCCATTCCCTGGTCCACATGGACGAGGGCTATACCATGATCATCGGCGGCCTCCTCAGCTCAGAGGATGCCAAGACCGTCCAGAAGATACCGCTTCTCTCCAGCATCCCCATCATCGGCGAGTTCTTCAAGCACACCAGCAAGACCAACGAAAAGAGGGAGCTGATCATTCTCGTCACCCCACGGGTCGTTGACGGAGACACTCCTGCGGAGATGTCGGACAAGATGAGGGAATGGTATGCCCAGAACGAATACGAGGCACGGAATCGCAACCAGGTGGATGTGAACAATCCGCCTTTGCCGGAGAAGGAAGCAAAGAAAGAAGAGGAAAGGGACCTGGAAAGAAAGACACCGGACAGGAGCACCCCGGAGGCGAGGGCAGCGGAACAAAGAGAGGAAGTATCCGCCGCAAGGATTGCGGAAGAGGCAGCAGGATTTGGAACCGTGGATACTTCGCCGGGCCAGCCGATCCGGCCCGGCAGCTACCAAAGATTCAATGATGTGGATACACCCTGAAACGGGAGGGAATGAGGATGGAGGAAGGTCGCAGAGGCATTGCCGTCACGGTATTCAGCACGGCCTCGGCGGTGGGCAAGACACTCATCGCCATCAATATGGCCGCAGAACTGGTTCGGGAGGGTTATCATGTCTGCCTGGTAGATCTGGATCTGCAGTTCGGTGATGTGATAAATTACCTGCACCTTGATGCGGAGTATTCTTTGGCAGACGCCCAACGGGAGGCCAAGACGAACACGGAGGGCTTCGATGTCAAGAAATTCCTGACGGTGTATGGTTATCAGGGATGGAGTTTCCATGTCCTTCCTGCTCCCTTTGCCCTGGAAGAGGCCTATAACATCTCCGCCCCTGCCGTGCAGCACATCCTGCAGCAGCTCCAGTTCAATTTTGATTTCGTTGTGGTGGATACCACATCGGCCTTCAGCGAGATGAACCTGGCGGTCATGGACCTGAGCACCATCATCACCTTCCTGGGCATCGTGGATTTCATCCCCACCATCAAGAACATGAAGATTGGCTGCGACACCATCCGCAGCCTTGGATATGAGGCCAACAAGATCCGCATCGTGCTCAACCGCAGCAATTCCAAGACGAAAATCGATCTGGCGGATGTGGAGCAGCTTCTGGGAGAGCCCTTCTATCATGTCCTCCCGAATGCCTTTGAGCCGGCCCAAAAGTCCATCCAGACGGGAGTACCGTTGGTGTATTCCTCCACCAACGCCCTGTCCACGGAGCTTCGGGCACTGGTGGAGCGCTACACGAACCGCACGGAGGCTCAGGAGCCGGGCTCGTCGGGAGTATCCTCCTGGTTCAAGAAGATTTTTAACTAATGTTGACGGATATGTTGGCGGAGGTGCTGACAAGTGGATTACCGGGTCATTTTGATCGAGAACAACCGGGTGATGCTGGAGCGCCTGTCCAGCGTGGTCCGCGGCATCGATGGCTATGAGATCGATGCCCGCTACCAGCAGGCAGGGGATGCCCTGGGACAGGGAAAGATGTTCCAGCCGAACCTCATCCTGCTGGACATTGATGTGTCTCACAATCTGGCACTGATTCCAGAGTTCACCGAGGCATTTCCGGGGGCGGCTATCCTCTGCCTCAGCAGCAACTGGGATGCCAACAATGCAGCGCAGGTCGTGAAGGCCGGGGCCAAGGGCTACCTCATCAAGCCCTTCACGGCGCAGGAATTCATCGAGGCCGTCCATACTTTTGGCAAGAGCGGCATGGCTGTGTCTTCGGAGACGCTGGCCTTTTTCAGCCCCAAGGGGAAGAGCGGCAAGACCACGCTGGTGGCGAATCTCGCCCTGAGCCTTGCACGGAAGAGCGGGGAAGGCGTGGGCATCATCGACGCGGACCTGCAGTTCGGGGACATGGCGGTCTTCTTC
>JAFSWY010000406.1 GCA_017444295.1 Selenomonadaceae bacterium
ATTTCCTCCAAGGCCAGCGCCGCAAAAAGGCTGAATAGCGTGCATATGCCGATCTGGCCGACAGACAGCTCTACCACATCCGCTCTGCCGGCAAAGTGGTCAATGAACAGGATATGAAATGTCCAAAAGACCGCCGATACCAAGACAATGGCATCCCCCATGGAGAGCGCAAGGTCGCCGTGCACGGCCAAAAAAAACAGCCCTGTCACCGCCATGACCGCTCCCAGCCAGTTTTCCGCATGGACGGTCCGATGCAGGAACACAGCAAATAGCGGCACCAGAATGATATAAAGACATGTGATGAATGCCGTCTTTCCCGCTGTCGTATAAAGCATCGCTACCTGCTGCAGCGAGCTGGCAACGAACATGATGCAGCCGGCCCCAAGCCCGGCTTTCCAGCCGCTGTGATAGGCTCCCTCTGCCCTTGCCTGTTCGCGCTTCCGATGCAGGAAGCCCCACAGCACGAGCAAGGACAAGAAGCCGAGCGCAAAGCGCGCTGCCGCATAGGTGAACGGCCCCAGCTCATCCATACCCGCCATCTGGGCCACGAATGTCGTTCCCCAGATAAACGCCGCCATAAGCAGCATCAAAGTCCCCTTGAATCGTTGCAACATAGCCTGACCATCCTCACGTCAAAAATCATCTGGATTGGATTATATCACGAGCGTACATGGTCAGCAAGGAAAGAAAGCATCGCAACGGTAGGATTTTTCAATTCCACGTCGAATAAGAACGGTATGTAAGCAGAAGTCCATCCCTATTCACAGAAAGCGGTGTAAAAAGTGGAACTATACATGGGGGATATCATATATGTCGATCGCGGAGCATACAAGCACTACGGAATCTATGCAGGCGAGGGAAACGTGATCCACTATACCAAGAACGGAACGAATGACTATCGCAACGGCGAAATCCGCGAAACTCCCTTGGAGATGTTTGCGCAGAAAGATGTCCTGTACCGGATACCCTTTCCTGATACAACAGACGCTGCCGTCCCGCAGCAGAAAACAGACCTGACGGAAACAGCGGTCGCAGAGGGCTCTGGGGAATCCACAAAGCCGGTATTGGAGGAAAGGGAATTCTTAGAGCTCCTGCATGAGGCATGGGGACAGGCGATGCTGCCGAGGGGAAAAATGCCGAAAATATACTCTCCTCAGGAGACAGTAGCCCGGGCAAGAAGCAAAATCGGAACCAAAGGCTACCACCTCATGTTTTCCAACTGCGAGCATTTCGCCATCTGGTGCAAGACCGGCATCTTCGAATCGACACAGATGCATGGGCCTTGGAATATTCTGGCATCTGCCTCTGTATTCCTGAAGTGGAATCTGTCGAAAAAATTATCGCGTATCAGACGCTAACAGCTCCATGTCTGCCTCGGACAAAGCTTTGCCATCCAGCGCCGCCTCCGCAAGCTCCTCCCCTGCATACCTGAGTTTCAGAGAAAAATAAGGCCGCCCCTCCTCCAGCAGGTGAAAGAAGATCTTGTCCCCCTCCCACACCGGCAGGTCATAAACAGCAGCCTTGTCCACCCATTCCAGCGTGCCCTCACTGCAGTCGGCCATGGTTCCCTCAAATCCGGATGCGGTGTAGAGGAACATATACTCCGTCTGCCACCTATCAGAAATAAAGGTGATGATGCCCCGCTGCCTGTAACCGGTCAGCGTCAGCCCCGTCTCCTCCTTTACCTCCCGCAGCAGGCACTCCTCCGGGCTTTCATCCGCCTCAAAGTGTCCCCCTACGCCCACCCACTTGTCCTGATTGATATCATGTTCTTTCTTCACCCTGTGCATCATGAGATACTTGCCGTCCTTCACAATGTAGCAAAGAGTGGTCAGATTGCTCCTGGGCATGAACCTATCCTCCTGATTAAAAAAACCTTTTTCTTCAGTTCCGGCACACGATACGGATGTCGCAGAGATAAAACTCTGACAGCCGTTTGCCGCGCATATCCCCTCTTCCCAAAATTCTGCACCGAAGGCGGAAATCCTGCCGCAG
>JAFSWY010000049.1 GCA_017444295.1 Selenomonadaceae bacterium
GAAAAATCAAGCATATCGGTTTTTCCTTCCATGATTCGGCAGATGTTTTAGGCAGAATCCTGAACGAGCACCCGGAAGTGGAAGCCGTGCAGATTGTCGTGAACTATATGGACTGGGATGCTCGCTTTATCCAGGCCAGGGAATGCTACGAAACGATTCGCCGCAATGGCTGTGAAGTCCTCATTATGGAGCCGGTGAAAGGCGGGCTTTTGGCAAATCCTCCGGCAGAGGCTGATAAACTCCTCAAAGAATCGGCCAAGGATTGCTCCGCAGCTTCCTGGGCGCTGCGTTTCGCCGGAGGATTAGAGGGGGTCAGGGCAGTTATTTCCGGCATGTCAAATTTGGCACAGGTACGGGATAACATTGCCACCATGAACAACTTTGCCCCGCTGACGGAGGAAGAAAGAACTTTATTGAAAAAGGCTGTCCGTGCCTATGAAGCCGCAGGCCCTCTTGGTGACATGGATTTGGCTCCCTTTGAGGAGATAAACCCCAAGGGGATTTCTGCCGCTGCCATTTTGGAAACCTGGAACCATTGCATGATACAGCCCGTGCCCACCTTTGCCGCTGAGCAGAACTACTTCAGCACGGAAAAGGCCAAGCACAAAATCAGGATGGACGAGCCGTGCATGCCGGAAAATATTGTCTTTAGGGATGGCAGGGATGTGACGGAGCTTGTCAAAGGGGCAGAAAAGTTTCTGACGGACACGGCGTTTTTCAAGTATGAGATTTAGACGGTGACAGCATGAGAAAATGGTTGGGCGTAGCTACAGCGGCATTTCTTGCAGTCGGTGCGTCCATGCTTTCCGCAGAGGCAAGCATGGACAATCCACCTATTGTTTCCGTTTTCCATGATGGTATTCGCTTTCCCGAAAGCGTGTATCCCTATGACGGCGGAGTATTTATCTCGAACTTCGGCTCCGATACGATGAGTCCGCGCTCCGATGAGAACAAAGGGTATATCCTCTATCGGAAAGACGGTGCGACAAAAACCGTGGTTCCGGCCGGCATCCTGCATAAGCCGACAGCTATGGCGGTGAAGGACGGGTATCTCTTTGTCTGCGATGAAACCCGTTTGGTGGTCTATCGGTTGGATGATTTGATGGCAAAACCCCAAGAGATTTCGTTTCCGCCGGAAGATAAGGCAGTCAATGCCCTCGCTCTTGACGGGGATGCCCTGTATGTATCCGTGACCAATACGGGACGCATCTATTCCCTTGATGTGAGCCATCCCGGAGATATGAGTGGCATAAGACCGCAGAAATGGTTGGCTATCGAAGGCCCCAACGGCATGGCCGCTCACAACGGTATCATGTATGTGGCAACTATCCCTGCGGATTATCGCACGGTACGGAAAGAGCACGTCATTTACTTTGTCAGGGACTTTGCTGATCCCAAGGCGACGAAATTTGCGGGAGAGCCGGGGCTGTATGACGGAGCGGCACTTTCTGATGACGGCAGGACGCTTTTTGTTTCGGATTGGAAAACGGCCTCTGTTACGGCCATCGACCTGCAATCTGGAAAAACCACCGTGGTTTATGAGGAACAGGGAACGGGACCGGCGGATATTGCTGAGGCCGACGGGATACTCTATATACCGGATTTGCCAAACAGCCGTCTGATTGAAATTCGGGTGGGAGACGGGACAATGTTCCGTGGGGAAAATGACGAATCATAAATCTTGTTAATGGTCTATCGCCGACTGTTTCAGTATCTCCAGAAACAACGACACGGAAAGGCTGGGGTGATTCGGATATATAACGCCATAGGGAAGGCGCACATCCACATCTAAAGGTATAGTGACCAGAGATGGGTGGACGTTTTTCCAGCCGGAGAGCGTCAAAAGAAGACAGTTTTCTTCCTCGCAACGGTTGAAATGCTCCGGCTCATAATGAATGGGAACATCTGCCAAAATCACATCGGGGCAGTCCCGCTTTAAGGTATGGCGCACCTCGTCATTCCTCGGACTGTTCCCCTCCTGCATAATGAAGAGCTTCTGCCCCGCAAGGTCTGACGGGCGCAGGAGCTTTTTTGTCGCCAAAGGGTGTGAATGGCTCATAGCAAGCGCAAAGGCATAACTACCCAACTCCAGAAAGGCGCAATCACCACGATTTTTGGTAGCGTTATACGCCCCCGCCACAATGTCGCACTTCGTCCCTACAACATAGGCGGCAGAGGCGGTTGCCGAATCCTCGAAGGGAACGAGCCGCAGCCGGAACTCCGGGTGTTTAGCGGCGCACTTATCCCACAGCCCCATGAGAACGGAGCCGGGATAGAGAAGGGATGAGCCGACACGGATGGTGTATTTCCCTTGCTTTTGCAGGGCGCGGATTACCGCCTCATCTGCTGCCCGCACGATGTCCTCTGCATCTTGGTAGATGGACGCTCCCGCCGGGGTCAGGCGTATGCCTTGGTTCGTGCGTTCCATGAGCGTCAGCCCCAGATATTTCTCTAGGGCGTTCATCTGCTTCATGATGGCGGGCGGTGAGAGGAACAATTCCTTGGAAGCCTTGAGGAAGCTGCCGGAATCCGCCACGGCAAGGAAAGTCTTGAGGAAGGGATGATACATGAGGGCACCTCGCTTTAACAAATGGTTTATATCATATTAACTTTTTTCGTCTTCCATGTCAACGGGGCTTCCTGTAAAATGAACGCAAGATTGATTGCCGCATGTTTATGATGGAAGGAGATACCCCTATGAATAAAATGCCGGTTGTTTTTAGAAAGCTATTTGCTCTTTGCTTGCTGGCCGCTATGCTCGCCTTTGCCAATACGAACCTCGCCCAGGCCGGGCAAATCATCACCATCGAGAGCGGGCAGATTGAAGGCGCGAGCGAGGACGGAGTGGCGTGCTTCAAGGGGATTCCTTACGCTGCGCCTCCTGTTGGGGAGTTGCGTTGGCGGCCTCCCGTTGCACCGGAGAAATGGGATGGTGTGCGTGAAGTGAAAGAGTATGCGAACGAGGCGGCGCAGAATGCCGACCTTGGTGTCTTCGCCTACCCCGGCGGCAGTGAGGACTGTTTGTATCTGAACGTATTTGTGCCGGAAAAGGCACTGACGAGTAAAGAAAAGCTGCCCGTGTTCTTTTGGATTCACGGAGGTGGCCTGTTTGTCGGTTCCTCTGCCGACTATAACACCAATGCACTCGTAAAAGAGGGCAACGCCGTAGTCGTGACGATTAACTATCGCTTGGGTGCGCTCGGCTTCTTTGCCCACCCAGCGATTGATGCCGAAAACCATGCCATTGCCAATTACGGGCTGATGGATCAGGTTTTCGCCTTGGAATGGGTGCAACGCAATATTGAAAACTTCGGCGGCGATCCCGAAAACATCACCATTGCCGGGGAATCCTCCGGCGGGCAGAGCGTACTGGCTATGATGACCTCGCCCAAGACGGAGGGGAAGTTTAGTGCCGCCATCGGCATGAGTGCCTGCACGGTAACGCTCCATTCCGGCTTCACTATGTATCCGTTGGCAGAGGCAGAGCGACAAGGTATCGCTCTCGCCGAGGAGGCGGGGCTTACGAATGCAACCGCCGAGGAACTCAGGAATCTCCCCGTCGAAAAAATCTTGCAGGCGCAAAAACCTTTTGCCACCTTCATCATCGAGGGCGACTATGTGCCGGAGCATATCGGTGATGCCCTGCAAAATGGTCATGTCCATCCCGTCACCTTCGTCAACGGCACGGTGAGGAACGAAGGCTCTTTCTTCGAGGGACTCAGGGAAACTTTTGCCGGAAAACCTATGACGGCAGGGGAATATCCGCAAGTCGTGAAAGATTTTTGCAGTGTCTTTGAGGGCGATGTGACGGATAAAGTTTTGGCAGAATATCCGCTCACGGACTATGCCACCCCCTCGGAGGCTTACGCCGCCATCATCACCGATGCCTGGTTTGCGACGACAGCGGATAACATCAATCGCACCCTCGCCGACAAAATTCCAGTTTACGCCTACGAGTTCGATGACCAGACTGCACCATATTATCTGCCCACGAGTTTTCGGCAGGGCGCGGCGCATACCTACGAGATACCGTACATCTTTCCCGGCTTCCACGGCAGTTCGGAACTTTCCACCCAGCTGAACGCCAAGCAGGAAAAATTGTCGCGGGAAATGGTGCGGCTCTTTACGCACGTTGTCGATTTGCCGAAGCAGAGGAAGTGGCAACCTTACGATAAGGAGAAGGGCAACTATCTTCGATTGACATTGCCGAAACCTGTGATGACAAACGGTGAATATCGCAAGGCACACCATATTGCATTTTGGGATGAGGTATTAGCCAAATAACAGAACAAGGCATTCTTCCATGACAGCTTGCGCCGTGGAGGGATGCCTTTCGTCGAGGGTGAGCATGTGGAAGAAACTTTTCGCGTAAAATTCGATAACCGAGCCTTACGCAATATGATTTTGCCCCTTTTCTTGGAGCAGTTTTTGCTCCTCTGCGTGGGCATGGCAGATACACTTGTTATCAGCTATGTCAGCGAAGCGGCGGTTTCGGGCGTGACCCTCGTTGACCAGTTCAATACGGTGCTGATTTATCTCTTTACTGCACTAGCGGCAGGTGGGGCGGTGGTCATCAGCCAATATATCGGACACGGCGACCGGGAACGGGCAAGCGAAACAGCGAGCCAGCTCCTCGCCTTTGCCGTAATGCTCTCGTTTGCGCTCACCGTCATCATCTTGTTTTGGCATCAGGAAATTTTGCGCCTGCTCTTTGGCCGAGTGGAAGATGATGTCATGGCGGCCGCTGTCACCTATCTCAAAATCTCCGCTCTTTCCTATCCTGCTTTGGCCGTTTACAACGCAGGGGCGGCACTTTATCGCAGTATGGGGCGCACCAAGACCACCATGTATATTTCCGTCGCCGCTAATTTCGTTAATGTCGCAGGAAATCTCATCGGTGTGTTTGTTCTCCATGCGGGCATATTGGGGGTGGCTTACCCGTCACTTGTGGCGCGGACGCTTTCTGCTTTGGCCATCACTTGCCTTTGTTTCGGACAAAGCAACGAGGTGCGCTATCACCTCAAGCAAATTTTACAATGGAATCATGATCTCCTGCATCGCATCCTCTCGATTGCCGTGCCAAACGGTGTGGAAAGCGGTATCTTCCAACTCGTAAAAGTGGCTCTTTCCAGCGTTGTCGCGCTTTTCGGCACTTATCAAATCGCCGCCAACGGTGTAGCGCAAAGCATCTGGACGGTAACGTCCATGTGCACCACGGTGATGGGCATTGTTTTCATTACTGTCATCGGTCAATGTATGGGCGCAAAAGATATCCCGGCGGCAGAGTTTTACTTCAAAAAACTCATGCGTATTACCGTGGCTATGTCCACGGGTTGGAATGTACTGACCTTTGCCCTTACGCCGCTTTTTTTGGAACTTTACGCCTTGGAGCAAGAGACGAAAACTTTGGTGATTTGGCTGGTGTTACTGCACAATGCGTTTAGTGCCGTCGTCTTTCCCTATGCGGGCGCGCTTGGCAATGGCCTTAGAGCGGCAGGTGATGTGCGTTTCACGATGATTGTCGCCATCGCTTCAACCGTAGGTGGCAGATTCATTCTTGCTTACATTTTCGGGGTTCTGCTGGGTGGTGGTGTCATGGGCGTGGCAGTCGCCATGTGCATGGACTGGTGCATTCGGGCTGCGTTTTATATCTGGCGGCAGCGGTCAGGAAAGTGGAAGGAGTTTCAAGTGATTTGATATTTATTGTGGAATGGGGTGCATCGTTATTTTGTATCACAATGATTGGTAAAAGGGATGTGGCATCGCTGAAAATGATACAAAGGCTGATGCCGTCAATCCCCAATAAACAAGGGCTTCCAGAGATTTGCTACTCTGAAAGCCCTTAGATTTTGCTCTTGATTTAGTTATTTATCGTC
>JAFSWY010000407.1 GCA_017444295.1 Selenomonadaceae bacterium
GGCAAGGTAGGGTTGGGCTTCCAAGGCTATGAGCATGGATGGATAGAATACTTTCTGTCCACGGGAAATGACACCGTTGCAAACAGTGAGCATTACAAGAAAACGCCGGAACTGGCGAAACTCTTTGCCGATACGGTTCCAAAGGTGAAGCCCGGAAAGTGCATGGTATTCAAGCCCTTGCCAATGGTGACGGGGGAAGAAAAACCGAGCTGCATCATTTTTCTCGTCAATGCCGACCAGCTTTCGGGACTTGTCACTTTGGCAAACTATGACCAGAGCACGCAGGACAATGTGCAGATCCGGTTTGCCTCCGGCTGTAGCCAGGCAGTGCTTTATCCCTTGGCCGCCGAGGAAAACGGGGACAAAACCTGCTACATCGGAATGACCGACCCATCAGCCAGAAAGGTTATCGGCAGCGACCAGCTTTCCTTCAGCATGCCTTACACGCGCTTCCTGGAAATGGAGCAGGAGGCTGAGGGCAGTTTCCTCACTACGGACACATGGGACATCATCAAGCGGCGGATGCCATGAGGAAGGGCTTTGCAGGGGTTGAGTGAACCGATATGAAAAACATTATTTACTACTACTCAGCAACAGGCAATTCCCTTTATGTGGCAAGATTCTTGCAGGAGAGGCTGCCGGACACGGAACTTCGCTCCATCCCGGAGGAACTGGTGGAGGAGAGATTTGATGTGCTGGCCGATCGCATCGGCTTTGTCTTTCCTTTGCACTACCTTTCCCTACCCCTGCAAGTGGAGGAGTTTTTGGGGAAAGTGTCTTTTAGGGAAGCTCCCTATCTTTTTGCCGTTGCCACTTGTGGCGTTCCGTACTGGGGGAGGCCATTTCTGGACGCAGATGGCGTACTGGGCCGAAAGGGGCGGCATCTCAACGGCACATGGTTTGTCCGGCTGGTGTCGAACTATTTGCCGTCCAGGGACACAGCGGCAGAGTGGCGCATCCGCATCCGCGCATGGTTTGCCCATCAAAAGCTCCAGGGCATCGCCAAGTCCGTTGCCAACAAAGAGCATCATTCCGCATGGCAGATTTTGCGTGAGCTCTGCCAGCATTACCATGAGGAATGGCGGGCACAGCAAAAAAAGATGGACGAGAATTTTTCCTGCGATACCGAAAGGTGCACTTCCTGCAGCCTTTGTGAGCGAATTTGCCCGATGCGGAATATTCTGCGCCCGAAAGGGCATCCTGTTTGGCAGCACAACTGTGTGGAATGCCTGGGCTGTCTCCATGCCTGCCCAACAGAGGCGATAGATTACGGCGGTGTGACACAGGGCCGCAGAAGATATCGGCACAAGGATATTTCCGTCAAGGATTTGTTGCATGAGTTCAAGGGAAAGGGGCAAAAGAATGCCAAATAGTGAGGAATGCCTGATTTGCAGGGAACCTCTGGAATATCTTGAAAAAGGTGTCTTGATGGAGTGCGCCATCTGCCACAAGCAGGAGGACAGCAAAACCAGATGCACAAAGGGCCATTACATATGCAATGAATGCCATACCCAAGGCATGGATGCGATCATTGGGATGTGCATGAAAGAGACCTCCAGGAATCCCATCGATATCATTCGAAGGATGATGGAACTGCCCTTTTGCCACATGCATGGCCCGGAGCATCATGTCATGGTCGGCGCTGCATTGCTGACTGCCTATCGGAATGCCGGGGGCAAGCTGGATTTCCCGACAGCGCTCATGGAAGTGATGAAACGTGGGAGCAGCGTTCCGGGAGGGGCTTGCGGCTTCTGGGGAGCCTGTGGCGCAGGCATTAGCACCGGCATATTCCTGTCTATTCTATCAGGTTCCACGCCCTTGAAAAACGAGCCGTTTGCCCTGTCACACAGGATGACGGCAATGGCATTGGAGCGAATTGGGGAAATCGGAGGCCCAAGATGCTGCAAAAGGGATTCCTTTCTCTCCATCCTTGCTGCCATAGATTTCGTGAGGGAGAACTGCGGCGTGGAGATGGAAAAGCCGGGGGAAATCGTTTGTACGTATGCAAGACAGAACAGACAATGCATTGGAAGGCGCTGCCCTTTTTCCCCAAGCAATGGACAGCGATAGGGAACCAGCTTCGATGTTCGGAAGATGATGAACCATTTGCCTGGGGCAGGGGAGGGAGGCAAAGGTTGAGGTATGGAAAAACGGTGGAAGCCACATTCCTTGCTTGACGTGCAGGAGAATATGTGGTAGAGTAATCTGAAAAAGCATATTGCCTTTAATTACAGTCCTGCGAGGCTGAAAGGAAACTTTTTGGGATGCACGCTTCCTGTTAAGACTGGGATAAGTGGAGCTTTCTTGTGCCTGCGCATGAGAAAGCTCTTTTTGTGTTGTGATTCTAAAGGAGTGGTCGGTTTGGGTAAAAACAGTGTTTCCCTCAGGGGCAGGAATGTCCTTGCCCTGGAGGACTTTTCCGCCGAGGAGATCCGGTTGGTGCTGGAGACCGCAAAGGGAATGAAGGACATCATCCATCGCGATATCAAGAAGGTTCCGGCACTGCGCGGAAAATCCATTGTGACGCTTTTCTATGAGCCGAGCACCCGCACACGCACTTCCTTCGAGCTTGCAGGCAAATACCTTGGGGCGGATGTGGTGAATATCACCGCAGGGACCAGCAGCATCGTGAAGGGGGAGAGCCTTCGGGATACCCTTTACACCGTGGATGCGATGGGCGTGGATGCCATCGTCATGCGCCATAAGGCAGAGGGCGCCGCGGCCTATGCTTCCAAGGTGGTGAAACCCGTGATACTCAATGCGGGGGATGGCGCCCATGCCCATCCTTCCCAGGGACTCCTGAATCTCTTTACCATCCAGCAGCACAAGGGACATCTGGAAGGGCTGAAGGTTGCGATCCTTGGGGATGTGCTTCACAGCCGCGTGGCCCGTTCGGATATCCAGGGCATGCGGAAGATGGGGATGGAAGTCCACATTGCCGGACCCGGGACGCTCCTGCC
>JAFSWY010000408.1 GCA_017444295.1 Selenomonadaceae bacterium
GAAATCTGCCCGCTCGCAATGCCACTCAGCCACACCTCTGTCGGGAGTGAGGTCGGCATAGGGAATCGGCACGACATAGGCATTGCAGTGTTCCTTGTCCTCCTCCGCCGCCTTCCATACGCTTTCGAGACTGTCCCACATACTCGCCTTATAGGGCAAAAAAACGATATCTTTCTTGAACTTCTTCTCTTTTTCGGTCTCTGCTGCAAGGTGCCGCAGAAGCTCTTCGCAAAGGGCGATGGCATCCTTTTCGAATTCCGGATCCTTGCTCCCCGTCATTTGCTGCGTGGCAAGAATCAACCCGTCATAGATTTCCCCATATTTAGCGTAACCGCTCTCCAGCAAACCTTGACGACACAGATCCCTTGTTACCGTCAGTTTTTTTGCGACAGCGGCCAACTCTTCTTTGCTTCCTGTTTTTTCCACTTGCTGCAACCCGGATTCGATTGCACGCAGTCCCGTCAGCACACGCTGTTTCCTCGACATTCCATGTCCTCCCAATATATCTGTCAGCCGATCCGGCTGTGATTTCCATCATAAGCATTGCCGGGACTTTCTTGCCCTTGGGCAGAAAGCCTGCGAGAGATTCCCCGCTTCGCTCCGCATCATGGCTGCGGTCCTGGCCTCCCCGGAAGCTTTCGCTTGTCTGAGGCCGACTCTTTGCCTATGTCAATGCCCTCCGTCTTGGCCCTTGCGGTAAAGCTGCCCATGGGCAGCTCGTCCTCAACTTCCGACAAATCAACCATGTTCCAAACGGTATTTTTTCTCGATGTTCCTGGCCCCGTTCAGGGATGCCGCTGCTTCGTAGCCGCAATGATCGCACTGGAAGCGGCCCTCTGCGGTTGTGCAGCCCACCTCCCCGCAGGCAGAGCAGACAAATCCCGTGCCTTTGGAGGCAATCCTGACAAGTTCTATGGAGTATTCCTCGCATTTCTCCTGCAGGCGATCCCGAATGAAACCACGAAAACTCCTGGCCAGTTTCCGCTGGGCGGATTTGGCCAGATTGCCGCCCTTGCCCACCTTGACCGGGTGGGTGATGACAATGAGGCAGGGCTTCTCCTCCGACAGCATCCTGTTCAGGGCTGCGTTGATGAAGCCTTCCGTCCTGGCACGATTGCGCTCTTTCTGGCGGCGGTACTTCATCGTCCCGAGATTGTTGGCCGATATGGCGGCCGCTTTGTCAACCCATCCCTTTGTCTGCGCTTCCCTTCCAACACTACGATGTTGGCTGCGCAGGCGGTTCTTTCGGTCCAGCCTCTCCGTCTCCGCATCCGTCAGCTTGTTCAGCCCCTCGCCGTAAACATGCCCATTGGAAAGGGTCAGGGCATCCACGTTTCCGATATGGACGTAGATCTCATTCGTCCATCCCTCTGGCAGGGAAGATTCCTTTGTCACAGGAGCCGTCAGGATGATGTAGTCTTCCCTGACCTTCACGTGCAGCTGGCGGTTGAACCGGCGTTCGTCACGCAGGGGAATCTCCACACGCTTCCGCGGCTTCTGTCCCGCGATCCGCATGACACCGTTCTTGTAGGAGTAACCGGCCTTGGGCGACACCGTGAAGCCATCCTCCCGCATCACCTGAATCTTCCCCAGACGCTTGCGCGTCTGGCGGCGAAGCCAGTTGTTCAGGCGTTGCTTGTCTACCGGCAGATCCTTCACCAGGTTGGGTTCCTTGTAATCTTCCCCTTGCAGGATGGCCGCATAGACACTGCCCCATTTCAGGATGGTGTAAATGTACGTCCTGTCCTCCTTGGTGAAGCCCTCATGGAAGGCCGCCAGGCGTTTCAGGGTGTCCCGCAAAACGCCCCAGCGGCTCTTGATGGCTGCCAGCGCATCCAAAATGGCCAACTCGAAATAGACCACCGGCATGCCCAGTTCCTGACGCATGCCCGAGGCACGCATCTCGTTGAGCACCGTATAGCCGGGCGTCAGCTTGCCGAGGCTGCCGATGCCGCTGTAGCGTTCATAGGTGGTCTTCTTGACCTTGGCGTAAACCCCGGCCAGCCACCGAAGGAATTCCATGGTATCGGCCGGCAGCTTCCGGCTGTACTGCCTGACGCTCTTGGTGTACGTTGTCATAAAAGCAACAGTGCCTCTCTCGGCTCGGTGCCAGCTATTCTAAATGGGATATTGTTTCGTAAAGTAGGTTACTTTACGGTTTATCCCCTCTGATGCCACGCCAAACGGGGCTTCAAGAATTTTTGACGGCTTATTTTGACGGCTTAAAACTTCCAGCAAGCGCAAACAATAAAGCCCGTGATGCCTTGTATTGCCTTGGCCCACGGGCTATCATGCTTGACGGCTTATCCTGTGGCTTATACGATATTGTTCAAAGTTCCATGGACGCCACTTTCTCGATGTTCTGCCGTTTCCATTCCATGGTTGGGTGGACATAACGATCCAGAGTGATGCTCACGCTGGAATGCCCCAGGATCTCGCTCAGGCATTTCGCGTCCACATCGGCTTCCACGCATTGGGTGGCAAAAGTATGGCGCAGAGCGTGGAAGTTTGCATCCTCGATGCCCACCTCATCCAGGACGGCCTTGAAATGGTTCTGCATGGTGCGTGGCTCCATGTACCTTTCGGTATCTCCTGTCAAAAAATAAGCTCCCGGCTGCCATGTTGGCGCGAGAGCGGAGCAGAGTCTGTCAGTCAAGGGAATGGTACGGACCGAGCATGCACTTTTTGGCGATGTGATGATGATCTTTGTCTTGGTTCCTTCCTTTCCATCCTTGCGAATGCGCTGCAGTGTCCGACGCACATGGAGATTCTGTTCCTCCAATGAAATATCGTCCCAGGTGAGGGCGCACAACTCTCCCAAACGCAAACCGGTAGAGAGGCAGAGCCGAATGCCGAGATGGCTGCGGTCATTGCTTCTGTCCAGATGGGCATGCAGCCTTTCCAGTTCCGTTTGGCTGAACACCCGGAGCGGCTTGGCTTTCTGCTTGATGTCTACGCAGTCTGCAGAGTAGCCGACGGCAAAGCCCCGTAACATGGCAAATTTCCGAAGCTGTTTCATAATGCGGAAGACCTCAGACACCGTCTTGGGGGACAGGCCCTGCCCGTCTGCACCACCATTCTCCAACAGGGTGATGCAGAACCCCGACAATGCCTCGTTGCTGATATCTGCCATGTCAGTCTTTGCGAACATGGGATAGATCTGCCTGCGCAAATACCCCTTGTATATGGCAATCGTTGACTCCTTGAGGAATGCCTCGGACTCCCTGAGCCAGCACTCGCTGACCGTTTTCAGCCTTGTCCGCTCCTTCCTTGTCACAGCCAATCCTGCGTTCCAATTGCATCGCGCCTTTGCCAACTTCGCCCTGGCTTCCCGATACGTGCCTGCAAACACGGAGCCGAAGATGGTGCGTCCGTTCCGCCTCCCTTTGACGTACCGGCCTTCCCATCGTCCATCCTTGCGCTTGTAGATGTTGTCCCCTTTTTTTGGCATAGCTGTTCCTCCTGAAATTTTCATAGATATATTGAAATTACTGTCAAGTAATGTTATAGTATAATTCTAAATGGGATACAAAAGCACAGAAGATTTTTGTATGTTTTCTTTCGCAAATCAAGGCATGCAAGCAGAGTCCTATAAATGCTTTAAAATCCTGCCAAACCTTGTACGGCAAGCTTTGACGGACGTTTTCGTAAAGTAACCTACTTTACGAAAATCAAGAACGTGTGGCATACTGCTGCCCCAATATTCAGACCAGCCTTCCTTAGCCCAGCAAAATCAGGGCATGGAAGGTTTTTTTGTTATTATTTTTCGACAATGCCGTTGTCACCGCAATATCCCCTATCATGTTGGTGGTCATTGCTATGATTTGCAATGACAGAAGGAATTTTGGGGAAATCCATAGAATAAATTCCCTATATTAATTTGTTCGTCAAATTCAGCGAGGTGAAAACATGGCTCTAATTGAAGGCATTGCTATCAAAAACTATCGTGCATTGAAAAACGTCACGCTCGGAAGAATCGGCACGGATGCACGCTACAAGAACGCATTTCCACTAACCCCCTTGACGGTTGTGATCGGCAAGAACGGTGTGGGGAAAAGCTCCATCTTTGATTCCTTCGGCTTCCTGTCCGACTGCATGGAGATGGATCTGGAATCCGCCTGCAACATGAGAGGGCGCGGAGGCTTCGATCGCTTGGTTTCATCGGGGGCAGAAACGGAGTGCATATCCTTCACCGTCTACTACCGTGAATCGCAGAGGGACCGGCCTATCACCTATGAGGTCTCCATCGGAAAGGACGAGAAAGACGGGCTGCCCATCGTCATGTCAGAGCGCCTGCGCCAGCGCAGGAAAGGAAATGCCAGCGGGCGCCCGCTGTCCTTCCTGTACCTTGAACGGGGCCGGGGCAACGTCTGGCTTGGCGATGATGGGCTGGAAGGCGATGATTTCGGAAAAAAGGATGTCGTCATGGATCCGCATCGCTTGGCGATTGCCTCCCTGGCCGAACAAATCCAGGACAACCCAAGAATTTACAAGTTCAAGCAGTTCATCCGCAGCTGGTATCTGAGCTACTTCACGCCCGATGCCGCACGGCAAATTCCCCAGGCAGGCGTGCAAAAGCACCTAAACCTGCATGCGGACAATATGGGAAATGTTGTCCAGTACCTATCAAGAAACCATCCCTTGGTCTTTCAGCGAATCCTCAAGGATATCGCGGAAAAAATACCCGGCATCGGGAAAATCGAGTCCTACCAAGATCCCATTAACAACAATTTATACCTATTGTTCAAAGACAAAGGGTTTGCGAAGCCATTCACGCAAATGCAGATGTCCGATGGAACACTGAAAATGTTTTGCTACCTCCTGCTCCTCAATGACCCAGACCCTGCCCCTTTCATCTGCATTGAGGAACCGGAAAACGGCTTGTATCACAAGCTTCTTGGAACATTTGTCTCGGAGTTGCGCCAGCATACAGGAACCCAAAAAGGAAACTCACAGATTTTCATCACCACGCATCAACCCTATATGGTGGATGCCTTGGAACCACAGGAGGTATGGATCCTAAAAAAGAATTCCTGCGGCTTTTCTGACATTGTCCGCGTAAGCGAGATAGACTACGTGCGGGAAATGGTGGACGAGGGGCAGCCTCTAGGCGCGCTTTGGTACAGTGACTATCTGGATCAATAAGGAGGGTCTGCCTTGCATTTTGAATTTCTAGTGGAAGGACAGTGCGAATTAACCACATTATCCATACTGATGCCTCGCATCATCGGCGAATACGAACATCCCCATACTTGGAAAATCCATAAGCATCGGGGAATCGGAAAACTCATGGAAGACATGGTTTCTGCCCCCAATCCGGCAAACAACACGCTTCTTCATAATCTTCCCTCAAAGCTACGCGCCTATGGCGCCACAGGAAAAAAAGACCTCGTTGTCATAACTCTCGTTGATCTGGATGACCGCCCTGACTGCCATGCGTTCAAAGCCCAACTGCTTCGCACATTGGAACCCTGCACAACCCCGCCGCAAGCGATATTTCGCATTGCCATAGAAGAACTGGAAGCATGGTTTTTAGGTGACTCCCAGGCAATTTTTCAAGCCTATCCAGATGCTGACAGAAAACTCATCACTTCATACAATTACGATGCGCCTTGCGGGACATGGGAACTGCTCATGAAGGCCGTCAATCCTGCCTTTTTCATTGCATCGCTCAGTAAACGCTCCCCCAGAACAATGGAGGAAAAGCTCAAAATCGCCCGCAGGATTGCGCCCCACATGGATGTGGAAAAAAATGCCTCCCCAAGCTTCCAGGCTTTTCGCGACGGCATCAGGAGATGGC
>JAFSWY010000050.1 GCA_017444295.1 Selenomonadaceae bacterium
AACTGAAGGGTGACAAAAAGGACTTCCGCGAATGCCACATTGCTCCCAACTGGCTACTGATTTATCAAGTCACTGATGAAAAGCTCATACTGACACTTTCCAGAACCGGCACACATGATGAGCTGGACTTGGAATAGCCTCCCTGCCCTATGGCAGGGCTCTTTATTGTTGCCAGCCAAATTCACGCTACCCTCTCCACCAGCTCATATCCCCATCCACCACTCTCCTGCCACTGTCGGGGCAGTCGGTGATGATGGCATCCACGCCTAAATCTGACCAGCGCTTGATTTCGCTTTTCATGTCCACAGTCCAAATATGAACTTTCAACCCCCTGTCGTGACATTCCGACAGGGTTCTTTCATTCATCTGGGCGGCAGGGGGATGGTAGGCATCGGCTCCCAGTCCCTGCACATACGCGGCGGCTTTCCCGATAAGACTGCCGGAGAGGATGCCAAAGCGGGAAGGATAGCCTTCTGCCTCGCAGTATTCCATGATTTTCTTCACTGAATAATGGCTAAAAGAAGAGTAAATCACCCGCTCGTCCATGCCCATTTCATGAACCATGTCTGCGGTCTTTTCCTCCAAGCCCTCGTAGTAGAGCACACCGCTTTTCAGTTCCAGATTCAGCTCCAAGTCCGTGTCCTGCAAGAGATAAAGCAAATCTTCCAGCGTTGGTATTTCCACCTTGCCAAATTCCGGGTGGGTCTTGCTGAAGCTGAATCCCCTCAGTTCTTCCAGCGTGTAATCCTTGATCCATCCGCTGCCGTCGCTGCCCCTGTCAATGGTCTCATCATGTGCCAGCACCAGCACGCCGTCCTTGGTGAGCTGCACGTCGGTCTCAATGCCGTCTGCCCCCATCTTGATGGCCCGCTCAAAGGCGGGGATGGTGTTCTCCGGGGCATATTGCTTGTCCCAGCCGGAGGCTCCCCTGTGTGCCCAGATTTTGGTCTTTGCCACTTTACTTTGCCCCCTGCCATTTTTTCCTGGCCGCCAGGAATTTTTCCATGATCTCTGCCATGGCGATGCTCTCGCTGGCAGTGAGCTTGAACTCACTTTTGCCGTAGCCGTTGATGGTGGAGATGAAGTCGCTCAGTTCATAGCGAAGACCTCCCCCAAGGAAACGGGTGGAAATCTTCTGGTTCTGGGTCCTGTCCTCGTAGCACACTTCAAATTCATGGGTGAGCCACCAGGGGGAGGGTACCAAGATGTAGCCCTTGGTGCCGGAGATAAGGAGCTGCCCCTCAGACTTTACTTTCAGACCTGTCTTTGCCGTAGCTATGGCATCGGGATAGGTGAAGTATGCCTTGGTGTAGACATCCACACCGTTCTCTGCCAGAAACATCCTGAATTCTATGTCCTCATAGTGAAGCCCCAGGATTTTCAGAATCGGCAGGACGGCGTAGCTGCCGAATTCCGTGAAGCTGCCGCCACACTCTGTGTCCGTCAGTTCCCTGAGACTGTCATGGGTAAGGCGGGTGAAGCAAGCTTCCACGTCTCGCACCTCGCCGATGGTGCCGCTCTTGACGGTGCTGAGAAGGCGGATAAAGCCGGGGGCATGGGCTGTCTTGATGGCCTCCATCAGCACGAGCTTTTTCTCTTTTGCGAGGGCGTACAGCTCCTCCGCCTGCGCCCGGGTCAGGCACAGAGGTTTTTCACAGAGCACATGCACGCCGTGCTCCAAGGCATTCTTGGCATAGGCGTAGTGGGTGGCATGGGGGGAGGCAATATTCACGGCATTGACCTTGCTGTAAAGCTCCTCTTCATCATCTGTGAAGAAGTCCAGCTTATGCTCTTCCGCAAAGCGCTCGGCGCTTTTGATATGGGGATTGAAGACCCCGTCGATGGAAAGACCGCTGACGAACCGGGACTCCGGGACGAAACGCCCGGCGATGCGTCCGCTGCCCATGATGCCCATGTGCACCAGCTCGTAGGTCTCGGCTCTCAGCATGGTGCTGGAGATGCCTTCCGTGCGGGGCAGGTAGGTGACTTCACAGTATTCCTTCAGGTAGTCAAAATGGCCTACCCAGTCGGATCCTACGGTAAAGACGTCCACTTGGTATTTCTGTATATCCTCCACCTTCTGTCCCACATGGTCTTCCACGATAATCTCATCGGCAAAGCCGGTAGCTTTTACGTTCTCGATACGCTTCAGGATGGGGTCGATAAGGTTCAGCTTGCCCCGCTCTTCGTCGAAGTGCTCCGTGGTGACACCCACGATGAGGTAGTCCCCCAATGCCTTGGCACGTTGTAGCAAGCGATAGTGCCCTTTATGGAAGAGGTCGAAGGATCCATAGGTAATGACCTTTTTCATCAGTTGTCCCCCTAAATCAGATATTCCTGTCCTTGCCTGCGCCGAAGCGTATGAAATGCAGCCTGCCGCTGTTCTTGATCATCAGGATATCCCAAAGCTCCTGGCTTGCTTCCCCCAAAACTCTAGCGGGGGTGAAACTCCCCTCTACCTTGCGCTCGGTCATGTCCTCGCATTTGGCGCAGCCTATGGCGATAATGGGAAAGCTCTTTTTCCCCTGCCATGGATAGACATAATCCGCGTGGGCATGGCCGTGGATATATGCAAGGACTTGTGCCTCGCTGCTGTCAAGCGCTTGCAGCAGCAAACTACCGTTGCGTATTTCCTCCGACCATGGGTCAAGCTCCGGCAGGGGGGCATCGTGGGAGAAAATCAATACACGCCAGTCTTGCGGCGTTTCCTTGAGCGTCTCCCTCACCCATGCAATCTGTGCCAGATCAAAGCCATATCTGGGCTCTGCCTCATTTTGGTAAGCGCTTAAGAACAAACCGCGTAGCTTGTGCGGCGGATCATCTACATGATAGTAGGTCTTGTCCTTATCCTGTTTCCACTTGGCAGCCTCCGCCTGATAGATGGCTGCCTGCTCATGAAGGGGCATAACTTCCGGGTTGCCGTGGAAATAGTTGGCATCGTGGTTGCCCAGCACTATGTGTACCGGCACCTTGAGGCTTTCCAAGTCATGAAGCATCGATGAAACATAAAACTTGGTCATATCCCTGGAGACTGTGCCATCCGTCATGTCCCCCAGATGCACAAGGCCGTCAAAGTGAATTTTCTCTTGCAGGGACAGGAGATTTGCTGCCGTGTCCTGCCATGTGCCGTTGACCGTGGCGTGGGTGTCTGCCAACAGGGTCAGCACCAAATCGCCATCTGAACGAAGGTTGTTGACTTTTTCCGCTGCCTTTTGCACCTCATCAAGGAACACCTTGGGCGTTCGCTGGATGGCGGTCGAGGTATATTCAACCATATCCCCCACTGCTTCGGCGTCAGCCTCGGTAATTTCCTCCCCATCCACACGC
The DNA here is from genome assembly GCA_017444295.1 of Selenomonadaceae bacterium. Classification (GTDB taxonomy): domain Bacteria; phylum Bacillota; class Negativicutes; order Selenomonadales; family Selenomonadaceae; genus UBA3796. The sequence goes on from JAFSWY010000050.1 coordinate 3,328, forward strand.
CGTAGGCAAAGCCTGAAATAGCAGAGGCTGTCAAAGACAAAATCTTCCTCGCCAAACTCCACCCGTGAGGAAACACCGTCATAGGAGCCCCAAATCTGCTCCGGAGCATAGTCATAGGTGTGGATGTATTTATCCGCAAACTCCGGCCTGTAGCACGCCACCATATAGCGGTAACGGCGGTCAAGCAAATGAAGCCTGCTGCCCTTGTCCGCAAGACAGAACCCTTCAGTGGCCATCAGGTGGGGAAAGCCACGCTCCAGGCAGCCATTTTCCGGGTTCAAGCCGAAACCTGCCGCAGCTTCCAGTCTTTCCTTTTCCATCACCCCAGCCTCCTGAGGACTTCTTCCTTGACCTTCTCCCCGCAGGTGCCGTCCACGTTGTTGGCCAGCTCTGACCATGCCCTGCGCTGCTTGTCCCGGTCATGGCAGCCGGATTTCACATAATCGATGAACTGGCTGACAGACCGATAAGCGCGGTGCTCGGTGGTGGCATAGGGTATATCCAGTCCCACTTTGGTAAAGGATTCCTCCATGGTGGGGTGCCATTCCCTCATCTGGGCCTCTGTCAGCCTGCAAGGCTGCTCCCGATAGGTGCGGGTGCGGAAATCATACCAGTAAAGACGGTTGTCATAGGTGAACTGGACAGCCCGCTCCGGCAGATCCTCATCCCAAGGCCTGCGCCCCGGAATCCATGCGCCGCCAAAGCTGGTGATGGGGGACTGCTGGAGGAAATAGTTGGATCTCCTCTCCTCCCAGCCAAAGGGCAGCTTCATGTCCACTTTCTCCAGTCTTTTCTCAGCCATATCCAGACGCAGTGCCATGTTTCCATAAGCAGGCGTCAGCCAGATATATCCATCCAGCCTGATGATGCCGGAGAACTTGTACTGGTCCGTAAAATTCCACCAGTCCGTCTGGCAGTCATAATCTGCCAGATAGGCCTCCTCCCCCAGCACCTCGCACGCTCCGTTATTGGCATCCCAGCGACGGATCTTCTTTGTCCGCCAAGGGAACAGCCAGTAGATGCCGGAGCCGTACGCTTCTTCCACCATGCCGCAGCAGTCCGTATCCTCCGGTCCCACTGCCTGCCAGGAATACTCCCCTGTGGCTAGGTCAAAAAGCATGACCCGGTTGGACTGGAGGGCAGACATATAGATGAGATTGGGATAGGAACGCCATGCACAGGGCCCCAAAAGCTCCATATGTTGTGCCGTGACCGTAGGCAGGATTTCCTGCAGGCATTCCTTGTAATAGGTCAGTTCCCCGGTCTTTTCATCCAGACGCACCATCGCCGGATAGCGGTTGGGCAGGAAGAAGAGATACTGCTCATATTTCAGGATGCCGCCAAAGTTCCCGAATTCCAGGGGATTGTCGAAGGGAATGTCCTGCCTTTCCCCGGTGCTTTCGTCATAGATGCAGATAGACTCGGCACTGCCTGGCGAGAAATAAAACCTGCGGTCATCCTCATCCCGCAGAAAGGAGCCGTAATTCTTGCTGGCAGGCGTCCTGCCGAAATCCAGCAAGGTCTCTATCTCCCCTGTGCTGCGTCTCATGCGGCAGAACTTGTTGTAGAGGGGCGCCATAAAATAGCTGTAATCCTTGTCATAGATATGGGCGCCTATCTGCAGCGCACACCGCTCCTCCACAGAGGGTTCCCGATGCAACATCCAGTCACCCGCCAAGAAAACAGGTTTTCCCGCATAGCCGAACATGCTGACCACAGAGGAGGAGCCCTCGCCCAAATATCCGTCACAGACAGCCATGGTCATGTCCAGATCCGGGGTATCATCGAAGATGCCGATCTGCCCGCCTATAAACCTCTGCTTCAGCTCCAGATAGCCCTCCAGCAATTCCGGGCGCACCGACTGCACACAGGACTCCATCAAGGGATGGGGACGCCAGAGCAGCACTACGTCTTTGCGTCGGCTGAAGATATCAAAGATATAGGCCATCTTGTTCAGGAATCTTTCTCCCTGCTGCAGGATGCCGGAGATGCTGGTGTTGTAGAAAATCACCTTGCGTCCGGCGATATAATCCAGCCACGCTTTCGGCATATCGGGATGCTGTTCGCAGTAATACACCCTGTCTATCTTCGGAGAACCCAGGGGCACCAGCTTCTCCTCCGGCACATAATCCTCAAGGTAGCGGATTTCGTTCTCCTTTATCTCCGAGAACTGCATAGGAGCAATCTCCATGCGCTCCTTCTGCACCACCATGAAATCCATGTCCTGATACACGGGCTGCATGGCATGCAGCTCCGGCCATCGTCTGCCCGTCACGAAATAGGGCACATAGGCCAGCAAATCCGTACACTTCCGCAGATTCTGGGAATAATACACGGAGTCCACTGAGGTCGCCTTGTTGAAATTATCATATGGATTATGTATAAAGATAGCATCCGGATGCATCTGCTCCAGATCAACCGTCTGCCAATCCAGAGTCGGCACATCCTTCGGGAATCCATCCCTTTCACAGTGCCACTCCTTGGCTGTCCCATCGGGATTTCTGTCGCAGTAAGGGATGGGGATCACGTAGGCAATGCAGTGCTCCCTGTCCTCATAGACTGCCCGCCAGATGCTCTCCAAACTGTCCCACATCGCACCCTTGTACGGCAAAAAAACAATCTCCTTTTTGAAGTTCTGTTCTTTTGCTGTTTCCTTTGCGAGATGCTGCAGCAGTTCCCGGCACAGAGAAAGCATCTCCTGTGCATCATTCCTCGCATCACCGGATTGTATCTGACGGGAAGTCATGATGAGGTCATCATATATCTCCCCATATTTCTCATAGGTAATCTGAGGCAATCCCTTTTTACACAAAGCCTGTGCTTCCTTCATTCTCTGCAAAAGAACGTGAGCATCCCGAAAGTTCCCCTTCACGACCATTTCAAGGGCTACATCGGCGCTTTTCAGTTTTGATAAAAGCCTGTTCTGTATCGCCATCTGATACGCTCCTGTACTTTTACTAAACCACATAGTAACTTTTATTCCATCATCCTTAGGATGTGCGGAACCCCTTCCGCTTCGCTCTTGGCTACGTCACGGCATGCCGTGTTCGTCAAGTCTTGGCCTATTGAATCCGCGGTGCTGCCAAGGCAGGCCACCTTCCAATGCCGTTGGGTCTTTTTAAGGGCTGATGGAAATCACGTGATTTCCATCTTGCTTTATCTGAAACCTGTCTCCCGGTCTCTTGCGAGTGAACCCCTATGGATTATCCGGGACGTTGGTTTTGGATATCTCTTTTCGCGGGAATCAGTCCCCTCTTTTTGGCGTTCTGCGCCACGTTCTGCTTCTCTGGCACGGAATAGCCGCATGCACAGGTGAACATTCCGTCTTTCCTGCTTCCGATGCCGCCGCACTGGCTGCACTCGATGCCGATGTCCTTGCCGAATACTTCCACGAATTCCACCGCGTTTTCTTTGCATTTCTGCATCAGTTGCTTCCGTATATAGCCCCTCTGCCAGCTTCGGACGGAGTAGCTCACGGATTTCTCACCGTATCTCCGATTCCCCTGCGGAAATTTCATGATGCAGACGGTACGGGGCGTTTCCGTTCGCAGCAACCGATTGATTTCCTTGTTGATGTAACTGTGCAGATGTTCCTCTCGGCGTCGCTTTTCCGCTTCATACTTCTTGCGACCGGGATTTGCCAGATGATTTTTCTGGTATTTTTCATGTTCCTCGCGCATCCATGCGGTCAGATTTTGGTGATACTTCTCAATGTCTTCGCCGTAGGTATTCCCCTCATGGGTGGTCAGCATGACTCTCATTCCCATAGCCAGACCAAGTTCAGCGTGATAATCCGCATGTTCCCTGATGCGCACATTGATGGGGACACGCAGCTCGATGCGCTTTCCCTCTGGGAACAGCCTGACCTCGATTTGCCGAGTATAACGGTTGTTGTCTGTCAAGGGAACGAACACCCGTTTCCTGCGTTCCGTTGTCGCAAGGTAGATGCCGTGATCGGCATATCGGTAGCCGTCCATAGTCGCGACGAAGAAATCCGTTGTAGCCGCCTTTGGCTTTGCATGAACCTTTCGCACCTGACGCCGGAGATAGTTCTCCAGACGTGGCGCATCCACGGATCGAGAGAGTTCCTCGTAACGCTCCCGAATCTTTTCGGAGGCCTGAAACGCCTGACGGTTCAAGACAGCGGCGAAAATGACATCGACGGACAGGAGAAACCGCAAATAGTGCCTGTCAGCATCGGAAAACGCCTCGTTCTCACGTATCCGTTTCCCCACGATGTGCTTTTCCTTGTTCCATTGGTTCCGAATGTCTACCAGCGCCTCAAAGACTGCCGGATAGAAGGATGCACCGGACAAGCCAAGCGCTTTCCTCAGTCCGGTCTTCGTCATCTCGTTCTGAACTGTATAGACGGGATGGAGCTTCCCCATGCTGCGAATTCCGCCGTACCGCTGGTAAACATAGTTCTTCACCGCACAATAGCCATTGGCGACCGCCTGCAATTTCTCCATGACCTCCGAGGGAACCGTGGCTGCGCTGTACTGACGCACGATCTTCGTTACCGTTCTGTTTGCCATGATGCGCTCCAAATGAAGATAATAGAGACGCTGATGTATCAACGTTTTCTCAAGGAATGTGCAAATGCGATTCCGTCTTTGACTTGGTATCCTGAGCATGAAGCGATACTGCCGTTGGAAGCGCTCGGTTTTTCTTGAAGTACGGCACTTCAAGAAAATAAACCCCTTTAACAAGATTTATTGTACATTTTTTTATAGCTTGTGTCAACAATGGGCTAAATAATATGTGAATATTCTAGAATTTCAAGGGAGGAATTGGTTTGGCAAG
>JAFSWY010000409.1 GCA_017444295.1 Selenomonadaceae bacterium
GGGCTCGGGATCGCCCTTGGCTACCCCGCCTATGTAAAGGGAATCCGTGCGGAGGCCAACGAGGTCATCATCGGGGACGGGCAGTCCCTCTACACCGAAAAAATTCTCTGCGGGGCGCCTTCCTTCATGGGCATCCCTGAGCTGGAAGATGGCATATCACTGCATGCCAATGTCAGGATACGCTACCATCACAAGGGCGAAAGCGCCACCATCCGGCGGGATGGGAACCTCATCTCCGTCTCCTTCGGGAAGCCTGTCAGGGCACCGACACCGGGCCAGTCAGCCGTATTCTACGATGAAAACCATTGCATCATCGGTGGAGGAAAAATCATCCCCTTCCTATAATGGAGGGGATGATTTTCTTCAAAAGTCGATATCGCATTCAAACAACCGGTTCCAGGGATGGGTGATGCGAAGATCTTTCAGGGAAAGCCCCTGGGGAAGGCGGATGTTTTCCTTTGCGAATTCCGCCATCCACTTTGTCGTCAGCTCATCGACGCCCTGGCGCTTTTCGTTGAGGTTTGCCCCATTTCCTGCCCCCGGAATGCTCCCTATCTCATTGCCGATCCGCTGGCGCACATTCGCCTGGTAGGCCCATTCGTCAAGATAGCGGGTGAGCATCAGCTCATCGGCATCCCCCTTGTCCATCCATTTCGACAGGAGCCCCGTGCCGATCAGGAATCCCGTGCTGTTCGTCGCCGTGTTCCAGCCGCTATAGGCGCGGATGCGGAACAGCAGGTCTTCCTTCCGAAGCTGCTCCATCAGCGCATTGTCCGAACCATTGGCATAGGAAATATCTCCGATGCCCACCGCATAGCCCTTCTCCACAAGATCCTTCACCAGGGAAACGAAGGGCTTTGTCCCCTTGCGCGGGCGGATGGTATTGGAAGGAAGGTTGGCGTCCAGTGTCTTCCCGTCCGGGTTCGTATTGACGGCAAGGACAAACTCTGCCCGCTCCGGCGAGGAAACCCGCATGCCCCCGGCCGCCACAATGGCATCGTCCACATCATCGCCGATTTTCTCGCTGCAGTATTTGGGAATGGTCTCGCGGCCCTTGCCTTCGTTGTACGCCGTGCAGACAAAGGGGATGTCCCCCGTGCTGTCATTGACGGCGCGGCAGAGCATCACCATGGCCAGCTCATCCGCCCCGGACATCACCTGGAAGCGGGTCCGCCCCAGATCCTTGCCATACTCCCGCAGATGGCGGCACTCATAATGGGTCTGGGAGAAGGGCGCGCTGTCATCGCCTCCCAGCAGCAAAAAGGCAAAGACATCCTGCTCCGCGAGATCCACAAGATACTTGTTGGCATTGTAATTCAGCCCGTGGCGCTTTTCCCAGTCCTCCAGGGCAATCGGGGAGATTTCCCCGCCCATGCGTCCGAACTCCCGCTTCTCCTTGCCGGAGGCAACGCCCATGTCCATCTTGTCCCGCAGGATGGAATAATTGTAGATCTTCACGGCGTTTTTCTCGTACTCCGCAGGCTCCATGCCGCCGGAGTGTGTCGCCGAAAGCAGCGTGCGCAGGATCGTGCCGAAGCCATAGACCGGCAGGCGTGGAAAGTCCTCATGGAACTCCTGGAAACGCCGCACCCTTTCCGTGATGGTCTGCTCGCTCAACTCATGGTTCCGGGAGCCGACCAGGCTGCCGTATATCATGGCATCCGTGGAAATGACAGCCGCATCTGCTCCCCGCGCATTCTCCCGAAGCCATGCCCAGAGCCCATCCGGGTCCCCGTACTGCTCTCGCGTGCCGAGCAATGTGTCCGGCGGCACGACCACCTCATATCCCAGCTTCTCCGCAACCTGCCGCGTCTGCTTGTCCGTAACGGGACGATTGTCGAGAGGGATGAACAATATCTTCTTCCCCTGCCCCACAGGGGCGGCATTTCCTGTTCCCATGAAAACCATGGGCAGGAGCATCACGACAAACGTCATCAAAAAACATACCCATTTCCTGCTCAAAATATCATCCCCCCGTTTTGTAACATATATAATTCTTATCTCTGATTTTCATTCTACCATAAAAATGTACCGCCGTAAAATTACAGTTCCAACAGGAATATGGGCACCTTTTGCAGAATACTATCTATGATATACAGAAAAAAGGGAGGAATCTTCCAATATGAACACCAGCTTCAAAAAAAATTTCTTTCTCGCGGCACTCCTGCCGGCTCTTTTCCTGCCAGTTCCCGCAAGTGATGCAGGTTGCTCTTCAGCATGGGAAATGCACCATGCTGCCGCCGCAGCCTATCCGTCGCCATCCATTGGAAGCGACACCGCAGCACCGGACAGCCGCGTCGAAAAGGCAGTTCTCTGGGCCATCGGCATTGCCAACAATCCTTCCCATGGCTATTCCCAGGGTGCGGAAAACGCCACCTCCGGCAGTCCCTACACGGGTTCCAGGGAAGGCCCCGACTACGATTGCTCCAGCCTCGTCTACCATGCCTTCAACCAGGCAGGGTTCCCCATCATTGCGGCCTGGCAGAAAAACCCCGCCTTCTATGGGGAGTACAACGGCCAGCAGGAAACAGGGGATGCCGACACCATCTGGCAGGACCTGCAAGTGGTGGGGGGATTTTCCAAATACTCCTGGGACAGCGTCAAGAACAGCCTCATGCGTGGGGACATCCTCTGCGACCCGCAGCATCATGTGGCGATCTACATCGGCAACGGGAAGACCGTGGAAGCCCGGGGCGTGAACAATCCCAGGGGCGGCGACTGGCGCACGGGGGACCAGGGCGGCGAGATCGATTTCTACGAGGCACAGGGACGCAGCTGGAAGGAAGTCTATCGCTGCACGCAAAACTAACACAGGTATGACTCATAACAAATCTTATGGAGGATGATTTACATGTTTGTGGCAAACAGAATGACAAAACATCCAATCACAGTGACACCGGATGCGACCCTGGATGAGGCGGCAGGTCTCATGAAAAAGCACCATTTCCGCCGTCTGCCCGTGGTGGAGGACGGGAAACTCGTAGGCTTTTTCAGCGACCGCGACCTCATGCGGGTGTCGCCGTCCCCGGCGACCACGCTGTCACGCTATGAGATTCGTTCCCTCCTCGACAAGATGAAGGTCAGGGAAATCATGCAAAAAAAAGTTCTCACCGTGCCTGAGGATGCCACCATCGAGGAAGCCGCCCTCATCATGTGCAACGAGAAGGTCGGCGGGCTTCCCGTGGTATCCAGCGTTGGGGCCGTGGTGGGCATCATCACCGAAACGGATATCTTCAAGACCTTTGTCGATGTCATGGGATTGCAGGACGGCAAGACGCGCATCACCGTGGAGGTGGACGACAAACTGGGCGTGGTAAATGAGCTTTCCGGCGTCTTCTCGGAAAACGGCCTTTCCATCGACAGCCTTGTGACCTGCAAGCAGCCGAACGGACGCTATGAGATCGTCATCCGCGGCGACATCCCTTCGGTGGATGACATCCGGGCGAAAATCGAGGCCAAGGGATACACGGTCATCCACGACGTGAAGATTGGCAACTGATACATCCTTGCATCCAGTCTGTACCATTGGGTTAGGTCGTGTTGAAAAACTCCACCAGCGCACTACAGTGGCCATTTTTCCGTCTGCCTACGTCTGAGAACCCTTGACGTAGCTCTGCTACGACTGCGGGTTCTCTTCTTTGTCATACGAAAAACCGTCTCGCTGTAGTGCACAGTTTCCGTTTTTCAACACTCCCTAAACATGAAAGATTTTGAAAACACTTCCCATTTGACCGCAACCGCTATTTTATGATATGCTTGGAATCGATATAATGTGATGTTTGGAAAGGGGTTATCTCTATGTATCGATTCTTGTGCATGTTCCTTCTTGCTGTTGTTTGTCTTGCTGTTCCGGCCACCAGCGACGCTGCCGCATTCCGCCTGGGAGACCAGGGCGAGGCCGTCATGGATATCCAGCGCGCCTTGGCAGCCTCCGGCTACGATATCACTGTGGATGGTGATTTCGGTCCGGCAACAGAGGCTGCTCTTCGCAGCTACCAGAAGGAGCATGGACTGGAAGTCGATGGCCTCGCAGGGCCCGCTGTCTATCAGGCCCTGCTGGGACGTGAGTTCCCCGAGATCAGCCGCGGCATGATGGGCGGCAACCGCCGGTTGATTGCCACCGCCATGCAGTACATGGGCGTTCCCTATGTCTACGGTGGTTCCTCCCCCAGCGGTTTTGACTGCTCCGGCTTCGTCCAGTACGTTTATCGCCAGTCAGGCATCGAGCTTCCGCGCACGGCCGACATCCAGTTCGAGGTTGGCACGCCCGTCAGCCGTGAGGAACTCCTGCCCGGCGATCTCGTCTTCTTCGCCGGAGACTACGTGAATATCTCCCATGTGGGCATCTATCTCCAGAATGGCGAATTCATCCATGCCTCCACGACCTACGGCATCGCCATCGACTCCCTTGACCGCGACTACCGCCGCGACCACTACATGGGAGCAAGGCGCATCTACTAAGATAACAAACGGCAGCTGATATTGGTGTGTCGGCAACCCTCTTTATCAAGTTAATACTTTTGAGAGAAGTCACCTGTCCACTTGCGAGGGTGGCTTTTTTCGTGTCTAAGACACTATTTTCTCCCCGTCGCGGCATTTTTCGAGAGCAGTTCGTACAAAAAAGGCCTGCAGGGCCATAAAGCCCTGCAAGCCTTGGATTTCCAGCATGGTGCGATTGGGGCGATTCGAACGCCCGACCTACTGCTTAGGAGGCAACAGGCTTGCATTTTGCACAGAATGGAAATCGCTGGGAATGGTTGATTTTATTGGGTATTGTCTGCTTGCACGTTTGCTATGGACTCCGCAAATTGCCCTTTTTTGCTTGCCATAAACACCAAAATGAACACCGCGCGAACTTCGTAAATCCTGCACAGTCCATCAGCTCAAGGCATATGTCTTTAGAATCATGCTTGCTCCCCTTCCTCCGTCAACATCAGCTTACACTCCAATCTGACTGTCGGGTACCTCTAAAAACTGGCATTTTACATTGGCCTGTTTCTTCCCAGTTTTTCAGCATTCTATACTAGAAACTCGAAAAGGCTAGGAATGACGGGCGTTATAACCATTCTGAAAAAAATATGAAAATACCTATATACTAGAAATATATACTAAAAACTTCTTTGGCTTAATTGCAGTGAACC
>JAFSWY010000410.1 GCA_017444295.1 Selenomonadaceae bacterium
AGGGGAATCCCACAGGATCTCAAGAAAGCGGTGGAGATCGCCAGCACAGCAGATCACGATCCATTGGCGCTTCATGTGCTCATAGATGCTTACCAATTCGGCAAGGGTGTGGAACGGGACACCAAGAAGAGCGAGAGGTATGCCAGATATCTGAAGACCGTCGTGGAAAAGAAGCAGCAAAAAGAGAGGGACAAGACGTTCAGGAAGTATGAGAAGGAGATAAAGGCGGGCGATCTGTATGGGATTATTCGATAATGCCTTCGATATCGATGGATATGTCAGGAAGCGCCTGATGGAGATGGATGAACTCAAGAACAGGGAATTGTTCAAAGAGGTCATTGCCGATATGATGGTAGGACTTTATCATCATGTGGAGGAAGAGTATCGCTTTTTGGAAAACCGTGTGTTCCGCGAGGTTCCTGTAGCGGCAAGAATGCCAGATGTGGTGACAGGTCTGGAAACGCTGTCGCGGTACGATGTCACGGATAAGTACATGCGCCCCATGAATCCGGCGGATTTGGAACAGCCGGAAGTGGTGGTAGCGGATATGCTGGAGGCGATGAAGGAAAAAAAACCGTTCTTCCTCTATACCTGTTTCATCGGGGAGGATTATCTGGAACTGAAGCGGTTGGCAGAGGAGGAGCGCATTTTCCACGGAATCCTGGAGAGCGAGCAGGGAGAGACGGCGGCAGACTTCATTCTGCGCCCCAATACCGCTTATCGGAAACAGCTCGAAGATCTTTATCCCATGTCCGTCGTCAACCGCGTTCCGTGGCGCAGCGTCAATGTGCCTTATCTCCACAAGCTTTTCGATGTCTATGTGGTGCACATCGAGGAATGGGATGAGGATCAGCAGGTCAGCAAGATCACGGTGGAGTTTGAGGAATTTGCGGAGAAGGTCACGCACCGTGTGGTGCCCCTTTGGAATGCGGATTCTGTCCATATCATGGCGAATGCCTATCCCCAACCTGCGGTGGAGCGGGGGTATTATGAGCACTGTCTTTTCCGGAGCCAGTTCCGGCAGGAAAATGACTACCTTTTGAAACGGGCGGACGGCATTCTGCGCGGAGTCCGCTGGCTGGACGGCGATCTCTACATTCTTTGCGACGAAGACAAGCCTGTGGATTGGGAGTTTTTCGAGTTCCACCGGGTGCCGGAAAAGGCGCGATACAGCTTTCCGCTGATGTCGAACACTCAGAATGCCACATTCTCCTTGAATATGATCGAGCATTACGGGCAGCGCATCAAGACCAAGACAGATCTTGTGCGTTTTCTGGAGTCCTTCTCCTATGGGGAGCGCCTGGAGTTTGTGGATGCCGAGGTCCTGCTGAACCGGAAACAGGGAGAGACCTATTCCATGGAGGAGTTCATATCCTATGAACTCCGCAGCGGCAACTGGGATCGCGCTTTGCTGGTGTCCTTCCGTCCGAAGGATATGGATTTTTATCTGAACCGGGATATCATGAGTTTCCTCGTGACGGGTTTGCAGCACTTCTTCCCCGAGTATGAATGTATGGGAAAATTAGTGTAATCGGGAGCATGGTTCTGTCACAAAATCGTAATCGGGACGTATCAAGCACAGGAAGGGAGCATCGGCCATGAATTTCATTTGGGATATTGCGCTGCAGGCAGAGCGGGACGGTATTCCTCTGGATGAGCTCTTCTTCCGTCCTTCGGAGGATCCAAGCCCGTACTATGAGCAGTCCTTGCCGTATCTGAACCAGAAGCATATCGAGAATCCGGTGGTGGAGATCAATCCACTCATGCGGTTCAGCGAAATCTTCCAGTATCTTCTCCATCCCGATGTATTTTTCTTTCTGGAGGAGGAGAGCCAGCAGTTCATTCTTTACGCATTTGATACCATCGTGCACGTACTGACGGAGGTGGATCTCTGCCACGGGATGACCCGGCGGGAGTTCTATGTGCGCAGGGTTCGTCGGGAACTGCGGGACGGCGTATTTGGGAAGGCTGCAGCAGATGCGTGTCGGCTCCTGGCAAAGGAGGAGCAGCTGGCGGTGGCGGACGAGCTTTTGAACGTCATGCAGATCGGCTCAAGCGTTCGGTCGTTCTGCCGCATGATGGGGCAGCTGTTTCCGGGCTGTTTTGTCTATCAGGTCAAGAAACATCCGCAGATACTCTATGTCTATCTGGACAAGAAACGGGAAGTTTCCACGGAAAAGCGCTGGAATCTCGTGCGCGACACGTTCCTGCCCCTTGACATCGAGGCGAGGGTGTTCTGGGATGTTCATTTCGGGATTTTGGGCGTGGATATCACCATGCAGGCGGATCGTATCGCCATTTTTTGAATGATTTCGTGTAAGGACGTAATGCGAAACACCGTTTCGCATGGAGTTTTGTGAGGAGCGTGAGTCAGCGCCATGAACGAACAGAGATACCCCCTTTTGGAGGACATGCATGTACTGCGGACGTCTGCGCTTTGCAGCATACGGGACCGTGCCTTTGATTCGCTGCCGCTCTACTATGAGGACTACAGCGAAGGCATTGTCAGCGGATGCCGGATCCGAACCAATCAGACATCCATAGCAGTCCAGCCGGGCATTGTCCGTTATGGGGGATTTATGCACTTTTTGCGGGAAGCTATGGAGATCCCCTATGAACCCACCGATGAGTACTGCATGCTGAAGTTGAGATTCGGTATGCCGGAGGAGAGTGAGAACTTCCTTTGGCGCACGGTCCACATGAATCTTTCCCATGATATGACGCTGGGACAGGACGAAATGGAAATCTGCAGGTTCAAGCTCAAGAAAGGCTCTGTGCTCCGCGCGAAATATGTGGATTTCTTTGATCGGGTGACGGAGTTCAACACGGTCAATTTTATTTATTCGCCCTATTCAGCGGTGGGGAGAAGCACCCTCCACCCGGAGATTGTATCAGCTTTCGCACGGGAAGCCATGCAGTATCGTCTGGAGCCTTTGGATCAGTCGTTCTGCCTGCAGGCTCTGGAGGGGCTGGCTCTTTCCTACGACCAGATCGGGTTCTACCTGATGCATCGTTTGAAATTGGACTCGGAGGATTGGGACAATATGGCTTTTTATCGGGGACTCTGTGATGTGCTCACGGAACTGCGTGAAGGCGGCGGGCGGGAAATACGGAAGGCGCGCCGCAGACGGCGGGAGGTGCTGGTCGACTGATGAAAGCATGGGAAAGAGAAATGTACTGGGACGAAGAGGTGCTCCGCATTCAGAATGAGGCAAGGCTCCTCGGAGAAGCGCAGGGAGTCGGATACTCCTCGGACGCGGATGAGGAACAGGCTTTGCAGACAGAAAAAGAGGGGAAGTGAGCATTTTGGCGAAAGGCTACAAGACAGCGATGTCGATGATCAGATGCAGCGCGGGGACGGTTCCCCTGCCGATTCAGCTTCCCATGGGGCACGGCGTGACATCGAAGAATATGGCGCTTCTCAATGCCAATGACCATGTGCCGATGTTGAATATCATGCCCTTCGGGATTTGCAAAAACAAACCGGTGCTGCCTCCGGGAGCCAATGTTTGTATTCCCGTTACCCCCATGGCATGGCGGGACGGGGATACGCACTGTTTCGTCAGCGGCGCTCCCGCCTTGACAAAGGACAGCTGTCTGACCTGCATGATGGGCGGAACGATCAAGTTTATGTAGCATTTTTGAGGGAGACAGGGGCATGGCGCAGAACGGGACAAAGCGGATTGCATTGCGAGAGCTCAAGTTGACGGGCATTTCCTGTCACAGCATCGTGTCTCTGCGGATCGAGGAAGAGGCGGGAAAGCATGGCATCTGCCGTCTGGACGTGACCATTGCCAAGCCGTTGAAGACATCGGAATTCCTGCCGCTGGGGCAGTCGAAGCTCATCGTGAAAGCATCGGCAGACAGCATCATTTTCGGCGGTATCATCGTGCGGGCTGTTCAGGAGGAACTTCACGGCGTGTATTTTCTGCATCTCACGGCACAGACGCTTTCGGGACAGTTGGACCGCACGGCGAGAAGCCGGACCTTCCAGTCGGAGGATAAAACCTTGGATCAGGTACTTTCCAAGGTCGCGTCGGAATCCGGCTGCGAGAGTCTCGATCTCAAGAGCGCACAGGGGAAGGAAAAGATCCCCCAAATGCTTTATCAAGATGAACAGACGGATTGGGAGTTCCTGCACCGTCTGGCCGAAAGCAGGGGAACTCTTCTTTTCGCGGACGGGAAGACCGATACGGCAAGAGTCAGCCTCGGCCCGCTTCCCTTCAAGACCAAAGTGCCGAGCCATATCCTCATGGAGCGGGGCAGGCGGTTCCTCTTGGGACAGTGCGAATGCATTGTGAAAAATACCGACAGCAAGGCAAGCCCGGCGTACTTCATCGAGACGGAGCTGTTGACGAACGATCTCTCCGTCGGTGTGGGCTATGGTGTGAGCTATGACGGAAAGGATCAGGTCGTGAAGCGGAGCTGCATCATGACGGAAGGCAGCACTCTCGTCAACTATATTGTCCTGATTCCGAAAGAGGGGTGCAGGGCAGAGGCAAGGGACGAGCTTCGGGAGACCAACCGAGGGAAATATCTGGCAGGCAAGGTGCTGGAAGCCCAGGGCAAAGACAAGGGAAATTCCGGCAGGGACAATTGCGTCAAGGTGCATTTCGACTGCGACAAGAGTCAGGACAAAGCACAGGCGCGTTGGATTCCCTATATGAATATCGTGAACAACTATATGTATTCCATGCCGGACGAAGGGGATCGGGTCTCCGTCTACTTTGAGGAAAACGGAACCATCCTTGCCATCGGCAGCCTTCGGCCGGAGAATCCGAAACTGGAAGATTGCAAACCGGGGAACAGGTCACTTCTCTCCGAGGATGCGTTTTTGGAGTTTCAGGCGAAAGAGCTTTCCCTGATGGCGGGAAAGAAGGCGGGTACGGTTTTCTTAAAAGAATCCGATGACAAGGGGATTGTGCTTCAGGCGAAACAGAATGTCGTCATGGAAGGCAGCGGCGATATCGTCTTGCAGGCATCCGCTGGTCAGACCATGAGCAACCAGACCAAAATGGCATCCACACACATGACGGGATATGCCGCCTATACGGCGACGGGGGGGA
>JAFSWY010000411.1 GCA_017444295.1 Selenomonadaceae bacterium
CCCATACCGCGTGCCACGGAAACAGGCAGGATATCGCCGTCGGCCTCGAACTGCTCCCCTGCGATGATCTTGTCGAAGGAAGCCAGAAGGCTCTCCCGGAACTCGTAGTCGTGATGTTCCAGGATTGCCACGAACTCATCGCCGCCAATGCGGAAAACCGGGCTGTGCTCGAACACCTGGCAGATGATGCGGGAAGCGCGGCAAATCAGCTCGTTTCCCGCCTCATGCCCATAGGTGTCGTTCACTTTCTTCAAAAAATTGGCATCAAAGACAACGACACCGTACTGCAGGGCATGGTTCTCCGAGGCAACCATTCTTTGCTGCTCAAGTTCTTCCACTCTTTTTATGTAGGCGGAAGTATTGCGAAGCCCTGTCAGCTTGTCCCGATAGACATGGATCTCCAGCTTCGACACCATCTCCCGGATGCTCCTGACCAGTGTGCCAAGCTCGTTCCTGGGTTCACGGGGCAGCTTCACGTTCAGGTCCCCTGCCGCAATCTTTCTCGCCGCTTCGGCAATGACCATCACGGGCCGGATGCCCTTCCTCGCCAGCCAGACGCTGAAAAGGGACACCACAATGACGATGAACAGCATCACCATGACGAAATGGATCAGCATGGCGTTGCGGTCCGCATAAATATCATGGGCAAAGGCCGAAATCCTCAGCCACACCCCCGGACTGAGATAGGACTCCGTCTCATAGAAGCCGTTCTTGTCGGACAGGGACTCGCTGTCTGCCTGCGTGGAATAGAGGACAGCCCCGTTCTTGTCCAGCAGGCGGACAATCCCGTGCTCATAGACAGACATTCTCTTGATCTCGTGGATGATGTAGTTGAAATCAATATCGATGCCGATGATCCCCACAAACTCCCCATCCTTTTGCATGGGGACGACATAGGAAATCATGGTGCGCCCCGTTGCCGCGTCCCAATAGGGCACGCTCAATTTTGCCAGGTATTGCTCCTGTGGATTGTGGTAGCGGTTCTTATGGACGCTCTCATCCTGCCGCTGGAAATCCGGCAGTTTCTGGCCCCACTTCTCCGGCGACCTGCAGCAGAGGAACCCCGTGTCCCCCATCCCCTCCGGAAGCTGCATGTAGAACCCGATGCTGCCCGAAGAATTTTCTGCGATGGCCGCAAAGGAGTGCTCCATCCTCGCAAGGTACGCCTTCCGGTACCCTGCATCCTCCTTCAGCCGCCCATAACTCTCCAGCTCATTGACAGCCAGCTTGTTCATGCTGTTCACTGCCATGATGGTATCATTGAAGGCATGGGAAAGCCGCTCACGATAGATCACGCTCATCTTTTCCATGTCATTTTCCACATGCTCGTCAATGGCCTGGCTCAAAGCAACAAAACTGACACTTCCCAGCATGGATGCCGCAATGAATATGACGGCAAGATCCATCATCATGAGGTCTGTCATGATGGAATGGCGGTACCTCATCAGCATGAAAATGAGGACACCCATGGTCAGGTTCATGGACGTGAGAATTTCCCCGTTGAACCGCAGCCAGGTGTCCATCTGGTCCAAATCATAAAGGATGCCCGAAACATCCAGCACAAGAAACAGCAGGAGGAAAAAACCGTAAAGGGATATGAGCGCCAGCCGGTTTGTCTCATGCTCCCTCTGGGCTGCCGCCCGCCCATTCATCGAAGAGGGCATGTAAAAGGGGTACCGGTTGGCAACGAGGAGGAAGAACATGGGCATGCCAAAGAACAAGGCAACATCGAAATCATTCAGGAAAAGGATTCCCGCATATTCCAGGGGAGCCTCCACCTGAAAATGAAGGGAGGCAAAAAGAGCAGAAACCTCTTCCCCTGTCATCGTGCATCCACGAAGCAGGGAGGCCGCCAGATTCGAGAGAAACAGAACAGCAACAAACTTGCCCAGGTTCTTCTTTGTGAAGCTGAACAAAGGCCTGCGTTCCTTGACCCAAAGCACATGCCAGAGCTTATAGGGAAGATAGGCCATCAGGAAAACCGCAAGAATGCCCCAGGCATCCACTGCGGCATGACCGGGCAGCATGCTTCCCACCGCGACGCCAAAGGCAGCAACCGGCCCCCAGGCAATTCCCAAAACCGGGGGCAGGAAGGCAGACAAACGGATGACAGGGAATGGCATGACGAAAACAGCCTGGGCATAGCTGTCCAGCACATAATAAAGCACTGCCGCTATAGCAAGGCGATAGAGATTCTTCTTCAATGCAGATGCATTCCTTCCTATTCCTGTAAATCCTTCATCTTATAGTAGCCGGAATCCACAAGGATTTCCTTGTAATTGGAGATATCCACGAATTGCGGGCGAACCAAAAAGGATGGCACGATTTTCACGCCATTGCTGTAATTGCCAATATCATTGGTCTCCGGCTCCTTTCCGGAAATGATGGCGCTGACCATCTTCACAGCCACCCCCGCCAGGATGCGGGTGTCCTTGAAAATGGTCATGGTCTGGGCGCCACGGAGAATGGCCTTGACATTCTTGATGTCGGCATCCTGCCCGGTGGTAATGGGCATTTCCTGCCCCGGCGCAGGATAGCCGGCCTCTTTCAGTGCAGCCTGCACGCCAAGGGAAGTCGAGTCATTGGCGCACAGGACGACATCCAGCCTGTCCCCCTTGTAATAGTTCTGAAGGATGTCCTCCATACGCTCTTTGGCCAGGTCTTCCTTCCAATGTGCTGTGGCGCACTGCTTCAGGCTGACCTGGCCGGACTTCACCACAAGCTGCCCGCTTTGGATATAGGGCCAAAGGATGTGCATGGAGCCCTCGAAAAGAGCGAAGGCGTTGTTGTCGTCCAGGGAGCCTGCCATGATTTCCATATGATAAGGGCCGAGCCCTGATTTCAGGCCGAGTTTTTCCTCTATATACTCCCCCTGCATGGCACCCACGGCCATATTGTCAAAGGTGGCATAATAATCCACCGCATCGGTATTCATGATGAGCCGGTCATAGGAGATGACCTTGATTCCGGCAGCTTTTGCCTTGTCCAGCACTTCCGAAAGAGCATTGGCATCCACGGAGGTGATGATGATCACCCTGCAGCCCGACTTGATCATGCTCTCGATTTGCGCAATCTGCAAATCGGGATTATTGTCCGCAAATTGAAGATCCACCTGATACCCTTGCTTCTCCATCTGCGACTGCATGTTTGCCCCGTCCTGGTTCCAGCGCTGCCGCTCCTGTGTCGGCATGGAAACGCCGATTCTCACATGGTTCTTGTCGTTCAGGGCACAGCCCGGAAAAAGGACAGCAAGCAGCAAGGACAAAAGAGCAGCCATCACACCTTTGAATCTCATTCCGGTCGTCCCTCCTTCCATCACATTTTAAAGCTATCTGTTTATTATAACGCAATTGTTCAAGTTTTGCCAACGGCAAAACATTCCTGTATGTGTCAAGAAGTTCTCGGTAAAGTTTTGCAAAAAGCCCATAGCCCATGTAATTTCTATACTTGCAGGGCATAA
>JAFSWY010000412.1 GCA_017444295.1 Selenomonadaceae bacterium
AACACTTGATTGCAAGTGCCCGCATGGAATATCCATGCTCCCTGGGGAGTATATATGCTTTCATAATGATAAGACAGTCTTGTTACTCTGGCAAGTTTGCCAGCCGACTGGATTCTTGTCCATTTCCGATAAGTAACCATCTAAAAATACAATGAATTTCGTACGGCAACAAGCCCTGCCGCCAAAAAGCAAAAGCCCCAGTCGTGCTGGGGCGTTGTTTTGGTGGTTACTGTTCACATATAGCTGTGCAGCGTCCGCATGAAATTCCGCATGGCGAGCGCGTCAGTGCGGCACTTTTCCAGCGTGGAACGCTGCTCCTGATACTGTTCACTGGTCAGCCTGTCAGCCGAGCATTTGTACTCGGCTGTGAGGTATTCCCGATAGCAGGGTATCAAGTCCTGCAAGCCCAGTTCTTCCATATATGAGGTCAGGGGCGTCCGGGGCGGTTCGGCGGTCTTCTTGGGCGCAGCCGTTGCCTGCCGGAGGGGGCCTGATTTCCCGTTCCGTTGACGAGACATGTTGGGAGCCGTCGCGTAGGTCGCGGCGTTCCCGTCGTCGTCTTCTTCCGTGACAATGCCGAGCATGGCGCTCAGGGAATAGCGGCGTCCATAGGTGATGGCGCTGCCCATTGCCTGCGGGTCATGCTTGGACAGGGGAATGACGGCAAGGGATGCCTGAAACTGTCCTGTTTCGGCATGGACAAGTTTGGTCACAAGACCGAGGTTTTCGCCTTCCACGGGAACGGGATATTGCGTGAGCAGAATCCCGTTTTCCAAGAGGGCGTTGCGGCAGGTTCCCATGACGCTGTTGAGGGTGGCATACCTGCTCTTGACGAAGGGATTTTCCGCGTCTTTCAGCGCGGGCGTCAAGACCTTCTGCACCTCGATGAGCGCCTTGGAAAGTTCCGTGACGTTTTCCGAACAGTAGGTGAAATCCATGTGGCCTCCTATGCGGCAAGCCGCTTGGCGAAGCAAAGCTCCTGATGGTCGCACCAAGAGCAATGCAGCCCTTGGTTTTTCCAGTACAACCCCTGCCGGATGGCGCGGGCCACTGTCTGCATGGTTTCATACGCCTTCACGAAGTCGGGCATGCTCCTTGCCGAGTTCAGCCAGAGAACCTTCTTTTCCTTTGCCCGCACCAGATAGAGCAATGCCACGGGCACTTCGATGTGGAACCCGAAACGGCAGGCCATCAGATAGGCATACACGGTCAGTTCCAAGGCCCGATTGGCCTGTTCCCTGTTGGGGGACTTGGCGGATGTCTTGATGTCGATGATGCGCGTCACGTCCTTTGCCGGGGAATCAATGATGTCGGCATACCCGCGAAGCAGTATGCTGTCGTCAACTTCCCCGCTTACAGGATGGACAAGCGGATGCTCGAAATAGGTTTCCATCTGGTAGGTGTTGAGCGGGCCTATCCTGTCCAGAAATTCCGTAGCTTCGGCCAGGATGTTTTCCTGTGCGGCTTCATAGGCTGCGGCATCCGGGTATTCGGTTGTTTCCCAGACGATGCCCGACCAAAACTCGGCAGAGGACACCTTGGCGATATGGGGAATGTTGCGCCCGTACACCAAGGCGTTTTCCACGATATGATGCAGGGCCGAGCCTTCAACCATTGCCACGGGCGTCCTTTCGTTGCGTATCTTTTCAACGTAGGTCAGCCTGTACTTTTCCGGGCACTGGCAAAAGGCGTTCAGGCGGGACTTGGAAAGCAAGAGCGGTTCCATGAAACTTCTCCTTTTCCGCATGTCGGATTATTCGTGGTTTTCAGGGGCAAGCCTTGATTCCAGCCACGCAATGAAATCCTCTTTCCTGTAGATGACTTTCCTGCCGATGCGGCATTTCTGCGGCCCCCTGTTATGGCTGTCCAGATTCGCCAGATAGCCGATGGAAATGAGGGAGCCGAAATACTTGCCGATGTCCTTTCTTGACAAAAGGCATGGCAGCTTCGGCAGGATGGATGCGAAGACGCTTTCGGGCATATATCCTCCGTGCGAGGTGGTGACGGAGGACGACACCGCCACCACCTGTTGCAATGATGGCGGGAGATGCCGACTGCTACGCGGCAAAGCGCAGTTTCCGGCGCGGGACGACTTCAAGCAGGGTGTCAATCCCGCCGAGAAGTTCCGTCATCTGGGTATGCAGATTTTCCTTAACCTGGCTGTTGGTGCGTATGGTGCCGGCGTTCGTGCCGGAGATGATGCCACGGCACTGTGCCACCAGCTCGGAAAGCTGCTCATCCTCAAAGAGGTTCCTGTCGGCAAAGCCGTCCAGAAACTGCTTCAGGTTCTCGACGGCGGCCTCACGCAGACGGCGGGGCTTGCCGTCCCCGCTGCCCTGCAATTTATCGTTCAGGTTGGACACCAGATCGACAAATTCCTCACGCAGGGCGGCAATGGCATCCATGCGCGCCTGCTCCATCAAGTTCTGGAATTTCCGCACTTCCTCCTTGTAGATGGAGGGCGGCAGGACGCGGGAGACCGAAGGGCCGACAACGATGTACCGCCACTGGAAACTGAACCGTGACTGTATGCGCTCCTTGGTCGGGTAGTCGCACTCGTCAAACAGTTCGCCCAGAAGGGCCTTGGCATCCCTGACGGTCTGCGGATACGACTGTGTACCCATAGAAAGGAACAAGTCTTTAGAATCTTGAGGGATGACAGCATCCAGCGCAGCTTTGATTGCTGCATCCAATTCTTCCGTTGTTCTGGCTTTGATCCTGCACAGGATTGATTTCGGTGTCGAAAGTTATTTCAAAATCCAGTACAGTATCTTTTTGTCTGCCATCAGGGTAACGTGGTCCCTGAAGGAATGGAATTTCTCGACAAGCTCCTTGATGTTCTGCGAGAAGCCGTTCAGGTAGTTGGTGAAATTTTCTTCAATGTCATTGGGGGATTCAACGATGCTTTCAAAGGTGAATTTGCTGGTATTGTA
>JAFSWY010000413.1 GCA_017444295.1 Selenomonadaceae bacterium
AGCAGCTCCCGCATCTTCCAGATGCAGAGCAGATATCTCTCCCAGTTGGGACAGAGGGAAAAGCGCTTCCTCTCCGGCCAGATGACCGTCTCGTACTCCTTGCACAGGCCGTTCATGAGGCGGGTATAGCTGCCCCATCGCTCCAGGAAGATCCTTCTGTCGTAATACTCCGTCGCCAGATGGAACCACTCGATCCGGCTCAGGAGAATGACATCGTCCTTCTGCCCTTCCTGCCCTTCATGGCGGCGGTAGAGGCTCAAAGGATCGCGGAAAACGGCGCACTCCCCCTTTTCCAGGAGTTCCAGCCACATGGCCACGTCGGAGATGGCCCGATAGCCCCGGGATTCCGCCCTCCAGTAGTGGTTCCTGAGATCCCTGCGACGGAAGAGGGCTGCCGATGGCTCGCCGATGGGATTCACATAGTCCTCCAGCATGCAGTTCCCGAGTTCCCTTCCCGTGTACACTCCATAAAGACCGTCAATCTGAAGTTCCTGGGCCCTCTGCCCAAGGTAATTGTCCTCGGCATCGATCATGCCTCTCCGGGAGGTCACCAGTACCACCTTCGGCTCCTTCCTGAAGCAGCGGACCATGAGGCTGAGCTTCCCCGGCGCAAGGATGTCATCATCCATGAGCCACTGCAGATACTCCCCCCGTGCCAGCCGCTCAAAGGGCATGAAGTTCTCCGCCTTCGTCCTGGCCTCCCGGTTCCTCACGTACCGCACATGGGAATTGGAGCGGTACTTCTGCATGATAACAGCCGTTTCCTCATCGCGGCTGTTGTCACAGACAATGACCTCATAGTAAGAATAGGTCTGGGAAAGGGCGCTCTTCAGCGCCTTCTCGAAGATAACCGGCCGTTCATAGGTGGGTTTCATGATGCTGACAAGACCGGGAAGGAGTTCCTGCTTTTGCTCCACAAAATCCATTCCCTCACCCCTTCCGCAAGGTAAAATAGGCAATCTCCGGCGGGCAGCCGATGCGGTAGGGGAACCAGCTGCCGTTGCCGCAGTGGACATAGCCGTAACTCTGGCCTTTCTGCACCATGCCCCGCGTGTATTTGAACAAAGGGAACAGTGGAATGCCGAAAATGCCGAACTGGCTGCCATGGGTATGGCCGGTGAGGGTGAGCTCCACGCCATGCTCCGCCGCATTGTCGATGAATTCCGGATGATGCGCCAAAAGAACCTTCACCGCGTCCTTCGGAACCTCCTGCATCGCCGTGCCCAAAAAAGATTTCTTGTCGGCCTCGAAGGCCTTGTCTTCCCGATGCATGGGATAGTCCACCCCGATAAAGACCAGGGGGCGCTGCCCCTCCACCACGGTCTCCGCAGAATTGACCAGGGAATGGATCTGCGTCTCTGCCAGCATCTTCTGGATTCCCTCGATTCCCCGAAAATGCTCATGATTGCCGTTGCAGTACCAGATGCCCCTGGGAAACTCCCCCGCAAAACTGTTCACGATCTGCACCGCCTCCGGGTTCAACGACACATCATCGAAGATATCCCCCGTGATGGCCACGGCATCCGGCTTCCCCTGGGCCGTCCGATGAAGCAGCTCCCTCAATTTTTCCAGGGAAAAGAACATTCCAAGATGGATGTCGCTGAGCTGGGCAATGCGGAAGCCTTTCAGATTGTCCGGCAGATCCTTCACGGGAATCTGGTACTCCCGCTCCACCATCGCATCCACACCATAGGCGCCTCCATACCCTGCAGCCGCCACCGCTGTTGCAGGATAGAGGATGGCTCTTTTCAGGAGTTTCCGGCGGCTCCGGCTGAAGGGCACCGACGAATCCATCCTGCCGCCCAGCCAGCGAAGGAACACCGCCAGATAAACGAAGACCAGCAGGGCAGCCTGCGCCACGAATACGATGGACATGACGCGAATGGCCGGCCCTGCCCAGGAAGCCCCCCGCAGGAAAGCCGGGCCGACCAGCATGGCCAACACCGCAATCCCATCAAAGATGAGCAGCCCGCGATAGACCGCCTGATGGACTGCCCCATCAAACACATATTTCAAGGACTGCAGTGACAGGAAAAGGAGGAGGACCATGACCGCAGCCGCCAGAATCATGAACATTTGCACCGTCATCATCGCTCTCAACCCTTTCGACAGACAACCAAGAGAAAAAAAGGGCTTGTCTTTCAACACGCCCTGAAAAATCATCCTATGATCCCAAATCCACATCTTTGCATTCGCAGACCGGCTCAGGCCTCGCCGTGCAAATGGGCCAGCTCTGCCTGATTTTCACGGTAATACCATCGAATGGACTTCCCGATGGCGCAGCGCACAGCATCAATCTTTCCCTGCCGGGCAAGTTTCTTGAGGCTTGCCACATCAATCCCGCTGACCGAGAGATAGCTTGCAGAAAGGAATCCGCCCCTTTTGAGCAGTTTGCGGTAACTCACACTGTCACGGCGATCCATCTCAATATTCTTGATTGCCATAGAAATCCCCCCAGGGTGAAGTCGCGTGCATTGCCAATACGGCATATTTATTATAACGCATTGTTCAGATTTTGCCAACGGCAAAATATTCTGATTGGCGTTTCGACGGATGGATATCCGTCATAACGCAATTGTTCAGATTTTGCCAGAGGCAAAATATTCTGATTGGCGTTTCGACGGGGCCATCCCGTCATAACGCAAAAACGTCCGCAGACTGCGGACGTTTTGCTATGGGCTGAAAGACACAACGACCTTCGTCCCATTGTCTACCAAGGTATTCGGTTCGATGCTCTGCCCCACTGCATGGCCGGAGCCCTCGCTGTCAATGGCAAGCCCATTGTCTGCAGCAAGCTTCGCCGCCTCACGGATGCTCTTGCCCGTGAAGTCCGGCACAACCACCTTGCCGTTGGGAACCTCTCCCTGATAGACACGCTTCGGTTTCGGCGTTTCCGGTTTTGGCACATGCTGTTCCTCATCCATGCCCAGGAACACGTCCCCGGTGGGCTCGATATGCAGATAGCGGAAAAGCTGGGCAAAGATATTGCCCGCCACCGGCGCGGCAATCTGGCCGCCGTAGAAAATCCCGAGAGGATCGTCGATCATCACGAGAACCGTCACCTGCGGATCCTCCACCGGGGCAAAGCCGCAGAAGGATGCAATATATCGGCCATCCATGTAGCCTGCGCCGTTCTCTCGGATCTTCTGCGCCGTTCCCGTCTTTCCAGCGATGCGGTAGCCCTTGACAGCGGCCTTTGCGCCGCCGCCCGTCGCGACTACCTCCTCCAGGAGCCCCATGAGGGTCTTGTCCGTCACCGACTCGATTGCCCTGCGGACCTCCTCCCTCTCCGTCTCCATATAGGTGGAACCATCCGCATTCCGGATGGATTTCACGATATGGGGCTTCAAGAGCACACCGTCGTTGGCAATGGCCGACATTGCCGTCACGAGCTGCAAGGGGGTCACAGCGATGGACTGGCCGATGGCCGTGGTAGCCATGTCCGAGTCCCCCATATCATCGGGGTCGAAAAGGATCCCCGCTTCCTCCCCTGGAAGCTCGATGCCCGTAGGCTCCCCAAAGCCAAACTTCCTTGCATATTCGATGAGCTTGTCTGCTCCAAGCCGGAGCCCCACCTGGGCAAAGCCCGTGTTGAGGGAGTTTTTCACCACATCCGTGAAGGTCACCGTGCCGAAGCTCGCGCCGTTCCAGTTCTGGATGCGACGTCCCGACACCATGACATAGCCGGGGTCGACAAAGACCTGATTCGGTGTCACGACCTTTTCCTGCAGGGCCGCCCCTGCCACAATCGCCTTGAAGGTGGAGCCGGGCTCATAAATGAAGGACACGGCCCGGTTCTTCCAGACCTCCGGAGGATAATCCAGGAATCTGTTGGGGTTGTAGGAGGGCCTTGATGCCATGGCCAATATCTCCCCGGATTTCGGGTCCATCACGATGCAGGTAATCGCCGCAGGGCTTGTGGCAGCCATTGCCTTGTCCAGTTCCTGCTCCACGAGGAACTGGATGGTGCTGTCAATGGTCAGCTCGATGGTCTTGCACTGGTCGCCCTGGTACCGCCTCCTGGCAAAGATGGACTCCAGGATGGGGCGCGATCTGCGGTCGGTATAGAGAAAGGTATCCATGACCTCCCCCTTGATGTACTTGTCCATGGCCTGCTCGATGCCATCGAGCCCCTTGTCATCCGTCCCCACGAAGCCCAGCACATTCGCCGCCAGCACGTCATTGGGATAGTAGCGCTTCGCCTCCTCGCGGAACCCCAGGCAATTCCCATAGGATTTCTCCCGTATGAGCTGCCGGACCGACTCCGACTCCGTGTGCTCCATACGGCGCTTCACCCAGGAAAAGCCGCCGCCCACAGCGATATCATCGAGGATCTCCTGCTCTGTCTTCCCGATGAGCGGCGCGAGATCCGCCGCCAGAGTCTCCGCATCCTCCACATGGTTCGGGTCCACGAAGAGGGATTTCGTCATGGTGCTCACGGCGAGTTCCCGCCCGTTGCGGTCAATGATGGCGCCCCGGGGCGATTGCAGGGAATAGTCCTCCCCCACCTGCTGCCGCATGCGCGCCGCCATCTCATCGCCCTGCACGAGCTGGATCCAGGCATAGCGCAAGGTCACGATGCCGAGGATGGCCCAGAGCCCGACCACCAGCCACCTTATATTGTTCTGCACTCGAAAACGAGCACGCTTCATAAAACCTTCACCTCAAAATCCTAAACATGTCTCTCTATTGTATCACAGATTCATGGATTTGAGATATCATCGGCTGTTCGACATCAGGGTCTGTTTGAGCCTCTCCTCGATCTGCACAAGCTCCTGCTCCGCCGCCTGCCGCTTTGCCCTGCCTTCCTGCTGGATGCGCATCGTCTCCTCGATGGTGGTGATGAGGTCGTCGTTCACCTTCTGCACCGTCTCGATATCCACAATGCTGCGCTCGTTCTCCTTCGCCGTCTCGATGGTATTCTGCTTCAGGAGCTCCGCGTTGCGCCGGAGGAGGTCATTCGTGGCATCGTTCACCGCCCGCTGCATCCCGAGCACCTGTTGCTGCCGCTGGAGGCCCAGGGCGATGACCATCTGGTTCTTCCAGAGGGGAATCGTATTGTAGATGGCCGTCTGCACCCGATCCACCAGGACCTTGTCGTTGTTCTGGATGAGGCGTATCTGCGGCGCTGTCTGGATGGCGATGGTCTTGCTGATCTTGAGGTCATGGACCTTTTTCTCAAAGCGGTCCACGCTGTTCTCGAAATCGCTGACCACCTGCACCGCCATGGGATCGTTGGAGGCCGCCGCCTGCTGGCGGAGCTTCGGAAGCGTCACGGTCTTCATCTCCTGCAGCTTTTCCTCCCCTGCCTGAATGTAGAGCTGCAGGGACTTGAAATAGGAGAGGTTCTTCTCGTAGAGCCCGTCGAACATGGCCACATCCTTCATCATGCGCATCTTGGACTTCTCCAGTTCCGACTGGATGCGGTCCACCTGGGTGGAGAGCTTCGTGTAGCCCTCCATGAAGTTTCCCGCCTTTTCCTTCAGGGAACCGATGATGGGAAGCTTGCTGAGGAAGCTCTTTTCCTCAGCCGGCGAGAATCCCTTGACCTTCGTCACCAGTTCCCCAAGGAGCGTCCCAACCTGGCCGCTGTCCTTCGTCCGCACACTGGCGAGAATGCTGTCGGAGAAATCCGCGATATCCTTTTGTGCCGCCGCGCCATAGGAGAGTGGTGTCGTGGAGTCCATGAGGTTGATGCTCTCCTTGATGGACTCCACCTGTCTGCGCTCCTCCGGCGTCAGCGTCTCCACCTGCCGGGTGATCCGCTCCTGCTCAGCCTTCGGCTCCACTTCCGCCAGGGCTCCTGCCGCCGAAGTTTCATCCTCCATCCGGCGATTCTTCATCAAGTCCTCCAGATTGATATCCGCCATGGTTCTCATCCTTTCAGTCGATCGATATAGTAGTCCAAATAGAAATCATCCATTTTCATGCTCAGGTAGCGAATGCCCTCACAAAAGCCAACCACTCCCGGAAGGAACGTCCAGAAGAACATGCAGTAGAGCACGCCCTGGAAGGTCTTCCCCTGATAGAACTTATGGGCGCCAAAGGAACCCAGCACGATGGCCAGGGCCGACTGTATGACCTTCGCCAGCAGGACATCCCCCTTCTGCTCCTCCGGGATCATGCTGTATCCCCTGTTTCCGTGCTCGACATGAACGCCGCGGAATCCGGAGCCTGTCCCATCCTTCACGCTGCGGTCGTTCCTTCCTAAAATGGCACTCTGCAGACGGTTCAGCATGCCCTCAAGGCCGGGCGCATTGTCCCCCGTCGCCGCCCGTTCCTCCTTCGCATCCGCCGTCCTTTGTATGCCCTCCGAGCTCATGGTCTGCTGCATCACCTTGATTTCGGCATCCAGGTCGATGAACCGGTCGCTCAAGAGCCTCTCAAACTGCTCCTCATAGGCCTCATCCAGCCCGTCCAGTGCCTCCTTCATCCGCTTCTTCATCTCCTGCACCTGTGCGGTCTGAAGATCCGTCGCCTCGATTTCCCTGTATTCCTTGACAAGAAGCACGGCACGATCCTGATAGTAGTCGATAAAACGCTGGGCCAGCGGAATTTTCTGCGGATTCTTCTCCAGATAGCGCAGCATGTTTCCTGCCACCTGCTGCATCTTCCCAAGCTGGCGGGAAAGATCCACATCGCCGATCTGCCGGCGCGACTCCTCAATGCAGGCACAATCCGCCACGGCCTTTTCATAGCTCTCCTGCAGGAACTCCGCACGCTCCTTTGCAATCTCGCCTGCATGCTGCCAGTCCAGGGCAGGCGGCGGGGATTCCTTCCTCCACTGCCGCACGCCCTGCCAGCCCACCAGAAGGCCCGAAAAGGCCATGCCCACGCGAAGCAGTTCCTCACTGGCGCCAATGGCGCCCGAGCCCAAAAAAGCCAGCCCCAGGATGATATACAAATACTTCATTGCGCTTCCCCGTTCCTAAATTATGCAAGAAACCCCGACAGAGACCGCAGCTCTTGTCGGGGTATTTGGGTACGATGATATCAGAAGGCTCCTGCCCATGAATAGTATAGCATGTTTCCAAGGCAGATTCAAGGACAAGCTGGCCTTCACTCTTCCACCGTCAGAAAGTCGATAAAACCCGTCATCTCCAGTACATCCTTCACGTCCTTGCTCACATGGATCAGCTTCATATCCCCCTGCTTCTTCATGCGCTTCTGGGCCACAAGAAGCACGCGCAGCCCGGCCGAGGCAATATAGACGAGTTCCTTGCAATCAAAAACGAGATTCGCAATCCCATCCAGGCTGCTCTGGATGACCTTGTCCAGGTCCGGCGCGGTCACCGCATCCAACCGTCCCACCAATGCAATCGTAAGCGAATCCCCACTCTGTTCCTTCCTGATTTCCATGATGATATTCCTCTCTTTCCATAGGGTATATTGACATCTTTATCTTTCCATTAATACATCAATTTATTATTTCTCCAGGAAACTCAAAATTCCTGCCAAACTCTCCGTACCAATTTTCCCTGGCCAAAACTTGTGATATCTCTCATTTCCTTAGGTGGCAGGTTTTATTACACTTTTTACGCTTCAGTGCTCGCCTGCAGCGGCACTATGGCAAGCGTTTTGCCTAGCGGGGCAAGCACTTTCAGCAATGTATCAATCTGCGGGCTTGTATACCCCTTTTCCATGCGCGCTATCACGGGCTGCTTGACACCGCTCATCTCTTCCAGCTTCTTCTGGCTGATGCCCCGCTCCTGCCTTGCCCGGATAAGCTCTCCCATAATGGCCACTCTCAAATTGCTCTCTGCTATTTCCTGCGGCGTAAAAAGCTCCTTTTCCACATCTTCCCAGTCCTCGCCTATTGCGTCCTCTCCCCGTTCTTTTATGTCCTCCAGTGCGGCTCTTGCTTCCTGCAAGGCTTCCTCATAGCTGCTTGCCATCTTCATTTCCGCTCCTTTCCCTGTACTCATCCAAAAGTCGTTTGGCTTTTTCAATCTCTCCTCGCGGAGTTTTCTGTGTCTTTTTAACAAAGTGGCTGATAAGAAGAAAACTTTTTCCGACCCATGCAGCAAAGAGTATCCTGTCCTGTAAAGGCCGGAGTTCCCATATATCGCCGTCCAGTTTCTTTATATACGGTTCCCCTATCGCTGTCCCGTAGTGACTTAGAGTCTTTATGTAGTCCCTTATCTTGTTCGCCTTTATTCTGCTGTCCTTGTCATTCTTCTTTGTAAGCCCACGCAAATATTCCAATACGGGCTTTTTTCCATCCCTGCTCCTGTAGAATTTTATTCTGTACAATGCCAGCCCTCCTTGACTATACAATATCTAAAAAGTTATTATCCGTCAAGTATGCAGTGCAAAAACCCCGCCGGAATCTTAATCCCGGCGGGGTTTCCTTCACCAATGATATTTCTCTCCGCGGTTGATCTTGAAGGCGCGGTAAACCTGCTCCAAGAGCAGGAGCCTCACCATCTGGTGGGTAAATGTCATGGGGGAAAAGCTCAAAAGCGTATCGGCAGCCTCCCGCACCTCCCCGGAGATGCCAAAGGCACCGCCGATGAGAAAGGTGAGGTTGCTGTGCCCTTCCAAGGACAGGGCGGAAATTTTTTCTGCCAGTTCCTCGGAGGACATTTCTTTCCCATAGACATCCAGCACAAAGAGATAGCTGCCCTCGGGCACCAGCC
>JAFSWY010000414.1 GCA_017444295.1 Selenomonadaceae bacterium
CGCTGTGCTGAAAAAGAACCTTGAGGCGCAGATGGCAAATCCCATGGAAAGCAAAGCCTTCGTCCAATCGGTCCAATGCGTCTGGAAAGAACGGACACCGGAACAGATGCGGGAAAAGGCTTCCGCAGTGCAAGAAGTCCCATTGGAGCTTGCTGCACAAAAGAGGATGCATACCATACATTAGTATATTATGCAGGAATTACCGAAAAAGTGGCGAAACATATAATATTATCAGGAGTATAGATAAGGAGGCGTGTATCCCACGAGCTTCCAGAAGGGCGAGGGTCGGGGCTATGTGTTCAATAAGGACGGCAACCAGACGGAATATTTCTACGACATCGACCGCATCCTGACCATCGACTACGACCGGAACAAGGTGCGGGACATGGCAAAGGCCCTCCATCGCGAAGCGGAAGAGATTTCCCTTAAGATATTAAATTGGAATGGCGTTCACGGGAACGTGAGCGGATTACCGCCAAACCCGCACCAAGCATCTCGTGCAGACGCGAAGCCCTTCTTGCAATCTACGCAATATCGATCGTTCGACAGACATCAATCCACAAAGACGATTCACCAAGAAAATGAATCACATAGAGCATAAGGTAGGGCCCATCAGAACCCGGCCCGTGGTATTCCTTACGCTGAAGGAAGTGCAGCGGCCGACGTATGATTCCATGCTTTCTTCTGTGTTGCAGGAAACCTATGCATGTCATCGCCATTTGCTGCTTAGTGAGGCAATGGATGACCATCCTTGGGGGTTGCTGTCCTGACGGGGGTGACGCGAGTCTCCAAGAAGAGCATTTTTCCAGGCTTAATAATCTCAAGGTCTGCTCGGTGCTCTCCGATGCCTATAGCGATATCTTCGGCTTCACACAGGAGGAAGCGGCAAGGCTTATGGAGGAGTGCGGCGTGGGGGACAAGCTGCCGGAGCTCAAGCGGTGGTACGACGGCTATCGCTTCGGTTCGCAGGAAATCTACAATCCATGGTCGGTCATTTGCTATATTAGCGAGGGCTGCAAATTCCAGCGATATTGGCTCAATGTTTCGGGCAATAGTATCCTGAAGGTCTTGTTGGAGAGGGAGGTTCTCCTTGCCTACGAGGATGAGATTCTCGGCAGGGTGGTGGGCCGGGGAAACCGGGTTATACTTTTTGAGATGCTGGATGCCATGACAGCGGGCAAGGTGGACTTGTTCCAGAAACATTTGGGGAAAATACGGCATTTCCTTTTGTGGGAAGAAGGTATGGCTGGAGCAGGGATAGCGGATTTTACTTGGGAGAGTGATAGGATGCGTTTGATCATTACAAATTCATATGAGCAAATGGGATTCGAAGCCGCCAATATCGTAGCCGGACAGATCTATCTGAAACCAGACAGCGTGCTGGGGCTGGCTACGGGGAGTACGCCTGTTTCCATGTATGAGCGGCTGGTGGCGGTGCATAGGACGGTGGGGCTGGATTTTTCTGAGGTGACAACCTTCAATCTGGATGAATACATTGGCATGAGTTCGGACAATCCCCAGAGCTATCACTATTTCATGCAGGATAAATTCTTTCGGCATATCAATATCAAGCCGGAAAATGTCCATCTCCCGGACGGCATGGCCGAGGATATGGAAGCGGAGGGGGAGCGCTACGAGAAACTCATTGCTGCCAAAGGCGGTATAGACCTGCAGGTGCTGGGCATCGGACAGAATGCCCACATTGGTTTCAATGAGCCTGACGTGAAATTTGCTGCCACCACCCATAAGGTGGAACTGGATGAGGAAACCATCGTGGCCAATTCCCGCTTTTTCAATCATGCCGACGAGGTTCCACGCTATGCCATCAGCATGGGAATCAAGACCATCATGATGGCCGGGCATGTTATCCTGCTGGCCAACGGCAGGAACAAGGCAAAGGCGGTATACAAGGCACTTTGCGGTGATGTGACGCCGGAGGCTCCGGCTTCCATTCTGCAGCTGCACAGGGATGTGGCTGTCATTGTGGACAGGGAGGCGGCAGAAATGCTGCCGTCCGGGATCCGGGGCGTAACGATTGCCCGAAAAGGATAGGCATCTTTGCTCAAGGGCTGCAGAAGCACAGATAGATTCCCAGGATTCCCCGTTTCAGGGCAACGGGGAATCCTTTTTTTCCTTCGGGCACGTTGCTGATGGTATTGGGTATGTGCTGATGCAGCGTGGCATCCTTCAGGGGCCAGTGGACACCGGCGATGGTGACGCCGCTGCATTCGGCGGTGAGGGGGAGGAGGGAGATGGCATGGGGCTCCTGGTGGCAGGTGATCCGGACTTCCATGTCGTCTTTCAGGAAGATGAGGAGTTCCTGATCGTCGGCAAGGCAGCAGGAGGGTTTTGCATTGGCGCAGGAAAAGATGTTGGCAAAGGCATGGTCGAAGCGTCCCCCGAAAGCTCCCGTGACGATGGCAAAGGAGGTGTGGGGCAATTTTTCCAGGGCGAGTTGTGTATCGGTAAAATCTTTCTCTGAGGGGTAGGTGTCAGTTGCGGCGGAAAAGGTACTGCCCCATTCCCATGCCTCCATGGAGGCGCTGTCCCTGTCACCCAGCAGGTGTTTGGGGCGGATTCCTGCGTTTTTGCAGATGTCGATTCCATGGTCAATGGCCCAGGGAATGCGTCCGACGGCAGCCTGCTTCAGCCATTCGATGGCGGGAGGCCGCCCTCCGATGACGAGGAGGTGCTGCTTTTCGGGAAGAACATAGGGATATTCTATCGTTGTCTGGGGAAGTTCCAGTCTGCATTCAGTCATAATGTTTCCTCGATTCGCATAATATGGGGAAAATGTGCTATAATAAGTAATTAGAGAATAGCATGGATTTATGGGTTGAGCAATACGAGCGCAGAAAGGATTTGATGAAATGGTGAAGTTTTCCTATTACGGTCATGCATGCTTTCTTTTGGATGATGGCAAGTACAAGGTTCTGGCAGATCCCTTTCTTACGGGGAATCCGGCAGCGTCCATCAAGGCGGAGGATGTGAAGTGCGATTACATCCTTGTCACCCACGCCCATGGCGACCACATCGGGGATGCAGCCGCAATTGCTGCCCGTACCGGGGCGGAGGTCATCAGCACACCAGAGGTCCTCGGACTCTGCGAGGGGACATCGGGGAATTTCAAGGGGCATGGCATGAACATTGGGGGTTCCCTGACGCTTCCCTTCGGAAAGGTCCGTATGGTCTTTGCCCAGCACAGTTCCGGAGTCCAGGGCGGCATCGCCTGCGGATATGTCATATACATCGGTGGTCTCGTCCTATATTTTGCCGGGGATACGGCGCTCTTTTCCGATATGGAGCTGATCGGAAAGAAAGACAATATTGACTTTGCCCTGCTGCCCATCGGCGACAACTACACCATGGGGCTGGAGGATGCGGCAATGGCGACGAAGCTTCTGGGCACGCGCCATGTCATTCCCATCCATTATGACACCTGGCCGGTGATCCAGCAGGATGTGAAGCATTTCAAGGAAATCACGGAATCCCTTTCCCGTGCGTCCGTCCATATCGTGAAGCCCGGCGAGGATCTGGAACTGGAACTCTGTGATGCCAAGGCATAGGCTCATTGTCGTCCTCGGGCCGACTGCCGTTGGAAAGACTGCCCTGTCCATCGGGCTTGCAAGGCATCTGGGAACGGAAATCCTTTCCGGGGATTCCATGCTTGTCTATCGTGGGTTCGATATCGGTTCTGCCAAGCCGACGGTGGAGGAACGAATGGGGATACCCCATCATCTCATCGATATACGCGAGCCCTGGGAAGGCTACAGTGTGGTGGACTTCAAGACGGAAGCGGATCAGGTGATCGCGGAGCTCAACGGCAAGGGGAAGATTCCCATACTGGCTGGGGGGACAGGGCTCTATGTGAAATCCCTGCTGGAAGGGTACCGATTCAATGAGAGGGCTGCGGATGAAGGATACCGGCAGCATTTGGAAGAACTCGCAAGGATCCATGGAAAGGAATACGTGCTTGCGATGCTGGCAAAGGCAGATCCCGATGCTGCGGCCCGGCTTCATGTGAATGACTTCCGGCGCATTGTCCGGGCTTTGGAGGTGGCGGCCTCGGGAGAGGAACATATTTCCAGGCAGAAAGCATGGGAAGAAGAGGGCACTCTTTCCTATGATGCCTATGTCATCGGGTTGCAACGGGATCGGCAGAAACTCTATGAGCGCATCAACCGGCGGGTAGATGCCATGGTTTCCGATGGCCTGTTTGAGGAAACGGAGAGGCTTTTGCAACAGGGCATCACCAAGGATATGCAGGCAATGAAGGGAATCGGGTATCGGGAGGCTGTCATGTTCCTGGAAGGCTCGGCCGGCCGTGAGGAGGCAGTGGAGAAGATCAAGCTTTCCACGCGGCATTTTGCCAAGCGGCAGATGACCTGGTATCGTAAGATGCCCTACATCCATTGGTATGATATCGATGGCTTGGCGGAGGAGAAACTTCTTTCCATGGTATTGGGGGATTTGGAAGGATATTTTGGACAGATGTAGAAGCTTGTATGTATAACGAAAGCATTGGAAGGAGTGGGCGTATGCCAGTGAAGGTCATCAATCTGCAGGACAGCTTTTTGAATCAGGTGCGCAAGGAGAATGTGGCGGTCAGCATACATCTTGTGAACGGTTTCCAGTTAAAAGGGAATGTGAAGGGCTTCGACAACTTCACGATTGTCCTTGAGTCCATGGGAAAGCAGCAGCTCGTCTACAAGCATGCGGTGTCTACCATAACGCCGTCAAGGCCCATCACAGGAAATTTCGGTGCAGCAGAGAAAAAGGAAGAGGCATGAACAAGAGAGAGCTTCCCTACGGAGGCTCTCTTGTTGCGTGATACTACTCTCCGTTAGAAATTTTATTTCTTACGGAGAGTGTATGAGACGTTCTCGGATGAAATCCTATAAAAGATTTAAAATTTTAATCCGAGATAAGTATGAAAGGATTTGGACAGGATGAGGGAAAGAGGTTTTGAGATTGTCCGGGCTTACGAGGGCAGGGGAATTCGCATCCCGAAGCGCCGCACGGCAGGGAGTGCGGGCTATGATATCGAGGCGGCAGAGGATGTAGTGATAGCACCGGGAGAGCTGGCGCTGGTTCCTACGGGACTGAAGGCCTATATGAAGATGGATGAGGTGCTCCAGTTGCACATACGCTCCAGCATCGCCCTGAAAAACAAATTGTCCCTGGCCAACAGTGTCGGCATTATCGATGCCGATTATTTCAACAATGAGGAGAACGAGGGGCATATCATGGTGGCCTTCATGAACCATGGCACAGAAACCGTGCGCTTTGAGAAGGGTATGCGCATTGCCCAGGGAATCTTCGTGAAGTACCTGACCGCAGATGGGGATCTGGCAGGCAGGGGCAGGGAACGACAGGGAGGCTTCGGCTCCACGGGGGAAGGCGGATATGAAAATGGATGACAGCATGGATTTGTTTGCCGCAGCGGAGGCGGACAGCAGTGCCTCCGGCTCCATGCGGCGGTTCGAGCCACTGGCGCAGCGCATGAGGCCGAGAAATTTTCGGGAATTCGTCGGCCAGCAGGAGGTTGTGGGACCGGGGAAATACCTGCGGCGCATGATCGAGCAGGACCAGATTCCCTCCATGATCCTCTTTGGCCCCCCGGGAACCGGGAAAACCACATTGGCACAGATGATTGCGAATCTCACGGGCAGTGTGTTCAAGAAGCTCAATGCGGTGTCGGCGGGCATCCAGGATATCCGCCAGATCGTCAAGGAGGCAGAGGAGCAGAGGAAGTTCTACCAGAAGCGCACCATCGTGTTCATCGATGAGATCCATCGTTTCAACAAGAGCCAGCAGGATGTCCTGCTTCCCTATGTGGAAGATGGGAGGCTGGTGCTCATTGGTGCCACGACGGAGAACCCGTTTTTTGAGGTGAACCATGCCCTTTTGTCCCGTGTCCGGATCGTGCGCCTTGGCAAGCTGGAGGACGGGCAGCTTGCTGCCGTCCTGCGGAAGGCCTTGGAGGATGGGGAACGGGGGCTTGGGAACAAGAAGATCCAGTGTTCGGAGGAACTTCTTCTGGGCATTGCAAGGATGGCCGGGGGAGATGCCCGCATCGCCTTGAATCTGCTGGAGGAAATGGCGGCGATGCTTCCCTTGCAGGGCGGCGAGCTCACCGAGGAAATCTTTCGGAGCATTGTAGGTGAAAGGGTGCAGTCCTACGACAAGAAGGGGGACAACCACTATGATACCGTCTCTGCCTTCATCAAGAGCATGCGGGGAAGCGATCCCGATGCCGCCATCCATTATCTTGCCCGCATGCTGGCGGCGGGGGAGGACCTGAATTTCATTGCCCGCCGCATTGCCATCTGCGCGGCAGAGGATGTGGGGAATGCCGACCCCATGGCGCTGGTGGTAGCCATGTCTGCCGTACAGGCCGTGCAGTTCCTGGGCATGCCGGAGGCGCGCATCCCGCTGGCGGAGGCTGTGACCTATGTCGCATCTGCACCCAAAAGCAATGCCGCCTACCTGGCGATTGACAAGGCCTTGGCCGATGTGCGCGGCAGGGATTGCGGCGCTGTTCCCGCCCATCTTCGGGATTCCCACTATAAGGGGGCTGCCAAATTGGGACATGGGGTGGACTATGTCTATCCCCACGATTATCCGGGACATTTCACGAAGCAGCAGTATTTGCCGGAAAAGCTGGAGGGCGTCAGGTATTACAATCCGACGAACAATGGCAAGGAAGGAGCCATCCGGGACTATTTGCATCAATGCTGGCCGAATCGATATCAAAAATAAAATTATTTTTGCGAATTTATTTTGTTTTCATATTGATTTTTTCCTTTTGGACTACTATAATGATAGCAGATAGGATTTTAGACCTATAAAAACAAAATAGGCTCTGCAAAAGGGGCCAAAAGGAGGCGATTGA
>JAFSWY010000415.1 GCA_017444295.1 Selenomonadaceae bacterium
CCCGGCTTTGATCCCATGGATAAATCGGCGGAAAACGATGCCTTTGGACTTCCTGAGAAAGGCAGAGTACATTTTTCCCGCAGCGTTGCCAGGATACTGGCCGACAATTATGAGGAACTCTCAAAGCTGGACGGATTTGATGCTACGGCAGTGGAGAACTATATGGCAGAGGCGTTGAAAGGCAACGAGGCCGCCATAGCAGAAGAACAGACGAACCTCCTGAATGCCACCCATATTCTCCTGGGAACAGATGGTCTGACAGCTGTCCACCCTGCCAAATACTGGCGACATCGCAGCGGAACTGCCGATCAGCACACGTCTTTCAGCATTGGGTACAATATCTGCCTCGCCGCAGCTGCCAAGGGACTCCATACGGACTACCATCTTGTCTGGGATATGGAACACGGCAGCAGGGAAGGCACATCTACTGGGACGTTTATTGACTGGATCAAGAGCATTTGCCAATAGAAGAAAGGTCGGATGTTATGAGGAAAGCCCTTTATGGCCAATCTCCCCGATGAGGGAATTTGGTCGTTTGACCTTGCCACCGGCAAAGGGCAGACTCTGTCCCTTCCTATGGACATACGCTGGGCAGACAGTTTTGCCAAAGCGCCGGACGGGAGCATTTATTTTACGACATCGCAAATCAACTATCCTTTGGAGCAGCGGAGGAAATACGAAATCTACCGCATGACATTGGATGAATAAGGAAGGAAGATCATTTCATGGAACTGAACGAGTACACGGAAAAGCCCTTTGTGCATTTTGCTGAGGATTGGGCGCTCCTCACGGCGGGAGTGCCGGGGGATTTCAACAGCATGACCATCGCTTGGGGCGCACTTGGAACCATGTGGGGAAAGCCCGCCGCCTTTCTCGTTGTGAAACCGTCGCGCTACACCAACGAGTTTCTGGAACGGCATGACGAGATTACGCTTTCCTGGTACGATGCCAAATACAAGAAAGCCTTGGGCATTTTCGGCTCCAAGAGCGGCAGGGATACGGACAAGGTGGCCGAGACAGGATTCACCCCCCGCGCAATCGAGGGGGCTGTCACCTATGAAGAAGCGCAGGAAACCATGGTTCTGCGGAAAATGTTTATGCAGCAGCTTGACCGCAGCCGTTTCTCGCCGGAAATCCTCAAGTGGTATGCCGCCGGGACGAAGGAAGAGCACGCCCATATTTTGATTATCGCCGAGGTTCTTTCCCATCATTGAGAAAGTAAGATGGTGCAGTCGGGAGGTACAGAATGGATGCTATTTTTATGCGCACCAGTGTGCGAAGCTATGAAAACCGTCCCGTCGAGGACGAGAAAATCGGGAAAATTTTAAGGGCAGCGATGGCGGCTCCATCGGCCATGAACCAGCAGCCCTGGGAATTTTATGTGGTGACGAATAAAAGCACCCTGCGGCAGCTTTCCGAAGCCAGCCCCTATGCGGGCATGACTGCGGAGGCTCCTGCCGCATTGGTGCTCTGTTATCGCAAGACGGATGTAAAAGTGCCGGAACTGGTGGATGTAGATATGTCCCTTGCTACCGAAAACATATTGCTGGAGATAGAAGCGTTGGGCTTGGGC
>JAFSWY010000416.1 GCA_017444295.1 Selenomonadaceae bacterium
CAGCTTGGATGCGACCGTATGGCGGATGCAGTGGATGGTCAGGGACGGGTCGATCCCAGCCATGTCGCGGATCACAGTGAACACCCTCTCGATGTTCCCCAAGGAAATCCACTCATACTTCACCCGCTTGAAGATAGGCTGAGTTGATTTTTCATTGAAGAAAGCAATTGTATTGGATACGAGGGAACATCATTGGAAAAACCGGGTTTATAGAGGTTCCCATGAATAAGAAAGCTCGTCAGGATTATGGCCTGACGAGCTTTTTCTGTTTCAATACTTCTCTTCCTCAAACAGGCGGTACTGGTTATCCCCGCGCCCCTTTGCCGCAGCAAGGGCTACTTCAGCCTGCTTGAGCATGACGCTGAACTGCTGCCTGTTGGAACCGGATGCCGTCGCTCCCACATTGCACAAAGGCGTCTGCCCTCCAAACATGGGCACCCGCTGGCAAATGTCGATGATGCGCTGGGCGCGCCGCTCAATGACATCAATGGAGGTGTTTCCGCAGATAAAGATCAGGAAAACATTCTCCCGCACACGCCCCAGAATATCCTCTCCACGGAAATCGGAGCGTATGGCCTCCGCCACGGATCGCAGGTAAAAATTCGCCATCTTCGGCTCCACATCGGCCCTCTGCCTGAAATTGGTGATGGAGAGCAGAAACATCACGCCCTTCTCCCCCGGCACCATGGACTTCAGCTGGGAGTCCACACACTGCGCCAGCTGCTCGCCTTCATAGATCTGTGTGGCATTGCTGCCATCCTGTTCTTCCATGGAAACATCTATCAGAACGGTATTGCTGCCGACCACGGCATACACCTTTCCCTGCTCATCCACAAGGGAACGATAATTCATCTGGTTCCAATGCACGCTCTGGGTGAAGATCCGCCCGCGATACTTCAAGATTCCGGTGGTCTTCTTCCCACGGGCTTCCAGAAGTGCCTGGGCAAACTTCTGCCCCTCGGGATCCTCGCCATCCCTTGCCTCATGCAGTGCGTCCAGGATATTAGCAATCTTGCGTTCAACACGGGTGCCATCCGCCATGACCTGGATATAGTAGAGGTTGTTCTCCGGCACATCGAGGACGAACAAGGTGCTCCCCGTCTTCTCCAGAAGAAGGAACATCGCCTGCTGTTGCTCATCATGGACCCTTATCCCGGCGGCCCTGTCCATGCAGGCATCCACGGCAATGCCGCTCCCGCTGAAAAGAACCTTGGAATAGCTCTTGGAGGAAACCTCCAGCATCTTCCCTGCCATATACATTTCCTCCCCACAGATCCCTTATTTCACCACAAGCACAGGACACTTCGCCTGCTCGACAATATACTGGCTTACGCTGCCAAGGAGCACGCCCTTCACCAGCCCAAGCCCCCTGCTCCCCATGACGATGAGGTCGATATCATTGCTCGCCGCAAAATCCAGGATGACCACAGCCGGGGAACCCGTCTCGGAAAACGCTTCCTTTTCAATGCCCGAGGGAACCAGGTCCATCGCCCGGTCGAGAATGACATTTCCCGCCTTGGTCACCGCCTCCAGAATCGCATCGGAGAGGCAGGCATTGATTGCCAGCTGGTTGATATTTGCCACATAAAGGAAATTGAGTTTTGCATCGCAAATCTCCGCCATGGAGATTGCTTGGGCAACTGCCCGATCTGACCCTTCCGACCCATCCACCGGAACCAGGATTTCCTTGACCATGATATTACCCCCTTATTTTACAATAATGACCGCTCCCGGAGCCGACTCCATGACCTCCTGGCTTACGCTGCCCAAAAGGAACCCCTTGACAAAGTCCAGTCCCCTGGCTCCCACCACGATGGTCTCATTATCATGCTCACGGGAAAATTCCACAATCCGCCTGGCAGGATTGCCCGTGCGTTGGTGAAGCTCCACGGCAACCCCTTCCGGAACACGGCTGCGGGCTCTCTCCAATACCGCCCGGATCCGGCTTCCCGCAGGAGCCGCAACGATCTCCGGCAGCCAGGTATCGTCCTCCTCTGCCGCATCCGTATTGCTGTCGAAATAGGAAACATAGAGAATGTCCAATACTGCGCCGCAAGCCTCGGACAGCGATGCCGCCATATCCACTGCCAGGTCCGACCCCTCCGAGCCGTCCACCGGAACCAGTATACGAGAGAACTTCCCCATTCCGACACCTCCGCTTCCAAAATGATATTCATATATAATATTCGCGAAAGCCACCCAAAATCCTTTTCCCTGACAAAAAACTTCACAAAAAGGTTGCGTTTCATGGAAACATAGTGTTACACTTGTAGACGCATATCAAGATTCATACTACTCTCCGTTAGAAATTTTATTTCTTACGGAGAGTGTATGAGACATTCTCGGATGAAATCCTATCAAAGATTTAAAATTTTAATCCGAGATAAGTATCAGGAGGAAAACGACATGTCTGAAGAAAAAAATACCGTTCCCTCTGCGGAAGAAATCGTGGAAGCCACCACCATTGCCGACATCTACCGTGCCGCCAAGCAGTTGGAGGGCATCACGGTAAAGACCGGCCTCATCCGCAGCGACTTCTTCTCCGAAGCCTGTGGCAACGAAGTATACATAAAGCCGGAAAACCTGCAGCACACAGGAGCCTTCAAGCTCCGCGGCGCCTACAACCGCATCAGCCAGCTCACGAAGGAAGAGCAGGCAAAGGGCGTCATCACCGCCTCGGCGGGAAACCATGCCCAGGGTGTCGCCTTTGCCGCCCAGAAACTTGGCGTGAAGGCTGTCATCTGCATGCCCGCCACCACGCCGATCCTCAAGGTGGAAGCAACCCGCGCCTACGGCGCCGAGGTCGTGCTCCACGGCGACAGCTTTGACGACGCCTATGCCCACAGCCTCACCCTCCAGAAAAAGCATGGCTATGTCTACATCCATCCCTTCAATGACCGCGAAGTGCTTCTCGGCCAGGGCACAACTGCCCTTGAGATCATCGATGCCCTCAAGGACGTGGATGCCATCCTCGTCCCCATCGGCGGCGGCGGCTTTGCCTCGGGCGTGGCTCTGGCAACGAAACTCGTAAACCCCGGCGTCAAGGTCATCGGCGTGGAGCCGGAGAACGCCGCCTGCATGAAGGCAGCCCTGGACGCAGGAAAGATTGTCAGCCTCAAGAGCTCCGATACCGTTGCGGACGGCTGCGCTGTCAAGACGGCAGGAGACCTCACCTTCGCCTTCTGCAGGAAATATCTGGACGACATCATCACCGTCTCGGAAATGGAAATCATGGGCGCCCTTCTCTCCCTGATCGAGAAGCACAAGCTCATCGCCGAGGGTGCAGGGGTGCTCTCCCTTGCGGCCCTCCCGAAGCTCCCCTTCCGCAAGAAAAAGGTCGCTGCCATCGTCAGTGGCGGCAATATCGACATCTCCACCATCTCGGCCCTCATCAACAAGGCGCTCATCGCCCGGGGGCGCGTCTTCTGCTTCTCCCTGCAGCTCCCCGACAAGCCGGGACAGCTCCTCAAGGTCTCCCAGGTCCTCGCGGACGAGAACGCCAACGTCATCAAGCTGGACCACAACCAGGCCAAGGTCACGGACAGCTTCAAGAAGGTCATCCTGGAGGTCACCGTCGAGACACACAACCAGGCCCATATCGACCGCATCCTGAAGGCACTGGAAAAGAACGGTTTCCACGATATCGAGCAGATTTATTGACCGGAATCCATGACTCCTTCCGCCCCTTCGGGGCACCTCCCTCTAAGAGGGAGGCTTTTCTTTTTGCAGAGGTTCTTTTTGCAGGAATTTTTACAAAGAAAGACGAATATTATACAGAGTTTTCTTAAGGGGTGATTGCACCATGATAGACCTTTCCAGGCTGTCCACCGAAGGA
Organism: Selenomonadaceae bacterium; assembly: GCA_017444295.1. Taxonomy (GTDB): domain Bacteria; phylum Bacillota; class Negativicutes; order Selenomonadales; family Selenomonadaceae; genus UBA3796. Next base: position 3,836 of record JAFSWY010000416.1, read on the forward strand.
CAGAATCCCCGTAGCAGGAACATCGATGAGCTGCCGACCCTGGACATGCTCCGCGTCATCAATGAGGAGGACAAAGGCATCGCCCTGGCCGTAGAGCGCATTCTGCCGGACATTGCAAGGGCTGTGGACCTCATCGCCTCTCGCGTTTCAGAAGGCGGGCGCCTCTTCTACATCGGCGCGGGAACCTCGGGGCGCCTCGGCATCCTCGACGCGGTGAAATGCCCTCCCACCTACGGCACACCGCCGGAATTGGTCCAGGGCCTCATCGCCGGAGGAACCCCTGCCATTTTCCGCGCACAGGAAGGGGCAGAGGATGATCCCCTGCTGGCCGAAAAGGACCTGAAGGAGCATGGCTTCGGCCAAGGGGACATCCTCGTGGGCATTGCCGCCTCGGGACGCACTCCCTATGTCATCGGCGGACTGAAATACGCCCGTTCCATCGGTGCCGCTGCCATCTCCCTCGCCTGTACCCCGAATCCCGTCCTCGCGGAATTCGCCGACATCAGCCTCACCCCCGTCACAGGTGCCGAGGTTGTCACGGGTTCCACCCGGATGAAGGCAGGCACGGCCCAGAAAATGGTGCTCAACATGCTCTCCACCGGCACCATGATAAAACTCGGCAAGGTCTACGGCAATCTCATGGTGGACGTGAAATCCTCCAACAAGAAGCTGGAGGAACGTGCCCGCCGCATTGTTATGGAGGCTGCGGGATGCACCCGGAAAGAGAGCATCGCTGCCCTGAAAGAAGCCGGCGGCAGCGCCAAACTCGCCATCCTTCTCCAATGCACAGGACTTGATACCGAGGCGGGAAAAAGGCTGCTGAAGGAAACGAAGGGAAGGCTGGCCCCCGCCCTCCGAAAAAAAATGCAATAATATACATAGAAAGGAAGCGATTCTTTTGGAAAATGGCATTTCCATCTATCCGGGACTGGACAACAGCCTGGAGGAAAACCTTGCGCTCATCGACCTTGCCGCTTCCTGCGGCATCCGACGCATCTTCACCTCCCTGCACATCCCCGAGACCAACGTGGAAGCCCTCAAGAAGGGGCTGGGCACCTTGATGCAGGCCGCGCAAAAGCACCATATGGAAATCATTTCCGACATTTCTCCCCGCACCCTCGACATGCTGGGGATTCCGGAAATGAACCTTTCCGCCTTCCGCATGAGGGGCATCCACACCCTGCGGCTGGATGACGGCTACGATGCCGAAGAAATCGCCAAGCTCAGCCAAAACAAGCAGGGCATGCGCATCCAGCTCAATGCCTCCACCATGACCGGCCATTTCCTCACCGAGCTCCTGCAGGCCAAAACGGATTTCCGCAACGTCGATGCCCTGCACAACTTCTATCCCCGCCCCGGCACGGGACTCAGCGAGGAAACCCTCGTGCGCAAGACCATCATGCTGCACAAGGCAGGCATACGGGTGGGGGCTTTCGTCCCAAGCCTGAAGAAAAAAAGGAGCCCCCTCTACGATGGCCTGCCTACCCTGGAAGACCACCGCGAGCTCGATGTCGCCCTCGCCGCCCGTCATCTGGTGGCCCTTGGCATTGACTCCGTCTTCATCGGCGACAACCTGCCCGATCAAGAGGAACTGCAATGTCTCGCAGAACTTCGGGAAGACCAGATCACCGTAAAGACGAGGATTCTCACCCAGGACCCCGTACAGCAGGAACTCCTGAGGCACACTTTCACCGCCCGGGTGGACGAGGCGCGGGATGCCATCCGCGCACAGGAAAGCCGTGGCCTCGTCTCCGGTCCCATCTACCCGGAAATCATCGGGGAGCGCAAGCCCGGCGATATCACCATTGACAACGAGAACTATCTCCGCTACATGGGGGAACTGGAAATCATCAAGACCCCCCAGCCCGCCGACAAACGGGTAAACCTTGCCGCCCGCGTCCAGCCGGAAGAGACCTTCCTGCTGGACTACATCACACCCGGAAGAAAATTTTCCTTCTTATTTGTCTGACACCCGAAGTCCCTTCATGCTCTTTTGCAGATGGTAAAGGACAATGCCGGAGATGCATGCCCCTGCGGCCGTGGAGACAAAGAAGGGCATAATGTAGACATAGAAGGCCACATGTCCCGCATTCTGCCCCAGGAAAAGGAGAGCCAGAGGATAGGCGCAGAGGCCGCCCAGGATGGCTGTTCCGATGACTTCTCCCAGCAAGGCTGCCGGAAGGCTTTTCGTTTTCTTGTAGGCAATGCCGCAGAGCAGGGCACCAAACATGCTTCCTGGAAAGGCCAGGATGCTCCCAAGCCCCAGCAGATTGCGGAGCAGGGAGGCGCAAAAGGCAGCCCCAACGGCATACCCAGGCCCCAGAAGAACCCCGCAGAGAATATTCACCATGTGCTGCACCGGGGCGCACCTGCTGCCGAAAACAGGGATGGAGAACAGGCTCCCTGCCACGGCCACAGCGCACAGAACCCCTGCCATGACCAGCTTTTTTGTCGAAGTATCCATGTGTCATTTCCACCTTTCCAGTACAACAAATACGAAAAAGCAGGAGCCACCATCGGGCGTCTCCTGCTTCAGGCCAAGGCATGACTCCCTGCGGCGGCATTACCCGCATCAGGTAAAGGGTCGAAGTTCGATTACTTCCTCTCAGCCCGCTGCCACAAGCTCCCCTGTTTCCTCAAATTTGCATATTTATTATAACGCATTGTTCAAATTTTGCCAACGGCAAAATCTTCCAATTGACGTTTCAACGAGGCAGGAGATATTGGCTCGCCGCCTGTTATTTGCATCCGTCCCCCACCTATAGAGGTTGGGAAACATCTCTTGCCTCGTTATAACGAAATGGAATAGATTTTTCAAGATTAATAAGAATATTTTTCCACTGGAAAAATTTGAATCCCCTCCGGGGACTAGCTTCGCGTCGCAACTGCGTTATGACGAGACAAGCTCGTCGAAACGCCAATTTGTGTATTTTGCCTCTGGCAAAATTTGAACAACTGCGTTATAATATGAAAAGCATCTGAAAATCTGTTGAGGAAAGGAAGTCGTGCCCCATGAGATTTCACCGCGTCCGATTATGCATCGCTGTATGCCTTGCATTGTTCCTGCTCTCTTCCTCCGCTTTTGCCGCGCCAACCCTGAAACGTAACTCCCATGGACACGATGTGCTCCTGCTCCAACAGAAGCTCAAGGACATCGGCTATACCATAACTGAGATCGACGGTGTCTTCGGTGCAGAAACGGAACGGGCCGTGGCGGAATTCCAGAGGGACAACAAACTCAAGGCCACAGGCATCGTGACCAGTTCCACCTGGCGCACCCTCAAGAACACCAAGGATCGGAAATGGGGCACAGACAAGGCAAAGCCGCCCTCTACAGGCATGGATCCGGTTCCCGCCAAGGGAAAGACAGTGCCGAACAACACCCTGATCCTGGAAAAGAAGAACGTCAATGCCCTCATCGCAACGGCAAAGAAATACATCGGCACGCCCTATGCCTTCGGTGGCACCACACCAAGCGGTTTTGACTGTTCCGGCTATCTTCAGTACATCTTCGCCAGGAACGGCATCTCCATCCCCCGTCTGTCAGACGACCAATACCTCCTGGGCAAGAGCACCAAGAGCAGCAGCCAATTGGTTCCGGGGGATCTTGTCTTCTTCACCACCTATGAGGCAGGCGCTTCCCATTGCGGCCTCTACCTCGGCGATGGAAAATTCATCCATGCCTCCTCCAGCAGGGGCATCCGCATCGACGAGCTTTCCAGCGACTACTGGAGAACGCGTTACTACGGCGGAAAACATA
>JAFSWY010000417.1 GCA_017444295.1 Selenomonadaceae bacterium
CTGGCACTGCATGGCTGCCTTGATGTCCTTGTTGGGTGCGAAGTGGTCCAGCACGACCACCACCTTTTCCCTGTCAAAGACGCGTTCCGCCCCGGACTTGCGGAATTCCGGAACGGCAAGGGCGATGGTGATGTCGTTGCCCATGACCACGTCCAGCGATGCCTCTATGAGCTGCCCGGCGCAAACGCTGTCAAGGCCTGCGTGCGCGGCGAGTATTTTTTGCGTGGCGGTCATCCCCATGAAGAAAACTCCTTGAAAAAGGAAAGCGTTGCGGCGCAATGCGCCCAGGGAGTATCATGCAACAGACGCAAGCGGATTGCAAGCTGCAACAGGACCTTTCGGGATGCCGCCCAGCCCCCGTAGGTCTTGGTGGTGAAAAGGGGCAAGCGCATGCAGCGGTCCGAGGAGGGGATTTTGCCAGTGCAGGGAAAGACGCGGATCTGGCGCATGAGAAATCCTGTGCAGGAAGCTGTCCTGCATGAGCAGGCTGTTCCCTGTGATATTCTGAAACTGCGCGGACCTATGCTTTTTATTTCTCCTTCCTGACTGCCCATGCGTCAGGACCCCATCGTCACGACGGGGTCCTGGACATGCTTAAGCTGCTGAAAAGGGAATCGCGTATGGAATCAGCATCCGCAGTCGGCCTGTATGCCGGAAATCGTTGCTTCGGATTTAAGGATGCTTTCCTGTCCGGCATCGAGCTTCAGTTCCTTGAGATCGTCCCAGCTTTGGAATCCTCCCATGGAATCGCGGAGGTCAAGTATCTTGTAGGCCAGTTCCTCGCTGAAGAAGCAGCGGGAGGTGAGGTCTTCAACAGAAGCGTTGTTCAATTCAAACGGGTTGGCGGAATTGGCAAATGCCGGAGCGGCTGCAAGCAGAGAGAGGGAAAGGGCAAGGGCAGAAAAGAGATGTTTCATTGCTTATCTCCATCGGGTAAAAGTAAAAGACAGAAAAAGCATTACGGCAATCAGGGAAATTTTTCCAGAGTAAACGTATCCATTTTTGCAAAATTTAACAATTTTTAGGAACTCAAGACATTTCTTTACACTTTGAGGCTGAGATTTATTTCCTGCACAAAAAGCAGGCTGACGTTTTTATCGGCCAGTCCAATTTTTTTGCTAGATTGTGTCTACACGAGTTAAGCTAATACTTTAAGCCAAATGGCAAGACAGCGAATCTGAACCGAAGCCACAAAAGAAGCAAGTGTTTTGGCATATCGTGTGGCTATCCCACGCCAACGTTTAAGGTTCAAAAATGCATTCTCTACCAGATGACGCATCCGATAAAGATATTTATCATAATTACGGGACATAATACGATTCCTCTTCGGAGGTATGACTATCTTCATACCCATCTCAAGTGCTTTGCCGATAATTTGATCCGTGTCATATCCTCTGTCAGCAAGCAAATATTGCGCCCCTATCCCTTCAATTAGGGCCGCAGCCTGGCTACAATCTGCTGTGGTACCTGCTGTGACAAAAAATCGGACTGGCATACCATGCGCATCCACGGCCAAATGTATTTTGCTGTTAAGCCCCCTTTTGTTCTTTCCATCCCTTGATTGCCTCCTCTTGCTCCTGATGCATGCTGATGAACCTTGCAGTGGGTGGCATCGATCATTAACCACTCAAAGTCAGGATCATTGATCAATATTTCAAGAAGCTTTTCCCATATTCTCTTATCTCTCCACCTGATAAATCGCTGATGCACTGTTCCCCATTTGCCATATTCCGGTGGCAGATCACGCCAAGGAGCACCAGTGCGCAAAATCCAGAATACAGCGTTTATGAACAAGCGATTGTCTTTGGCAATGCCACCCCATTGTCCTTTTTGCCCTGGCAAATGCGGTTCGATAAGAGCCCATGCCTCGTCCGAGATATCATGGCGATGCTGTGAATGTTGCATAAGAACACCTCCGTTCGTGGTGCTCTTTTTCTATCATAAATCTCGTGTAGACACAATCTAAGCTGATTGTGCAATGCTCTCAGCCAAGGTCAAGCGTGCCCCTCGCCCATGCCTCCGCGCTCAATTCCTGCGCTATGCGGCCTTGTTTGGCACCCACGTCAACGTCGTCAGGCAGTATGCCCGCCCTTGTCAGCATCTCAAGCAGCGTCCGCCGCGCAATAACGCCCATCTGCTGCAGTCAGGCAAAAACGCTACGTTCACCGCCTGCATAAAATCGGTGTCCCCTTCACGCCAGGACCGTCTTCCCTGCCCTTACCCATGCCGGTGGGCTTCAGACTGCTATCAGGGAAGCCCTGGCACTTCAGCGCCCGTTCCTGCAAAGCACTGATGCCTTCCCCGCCCCGCCGCAAATTCCCCGAAAATAATGCTTGCCAAAGCTCCGGCTTCGGCTTATAAACGTGCCCCTATGCA
>JAFSWY010000051.1 GCA_017444295.1 Selenomonadaceae bacterium
GCTCATCGAACGCATCCAGCAGATTTAGTTTCCCAGTGCATAACCATGTGGGCAACCCATCCATTATCCTGTAGATGAAATGTGTATAAGCAAAAGGGAGGTTATTCCAGTGAATAATGTGGATAACCTCCCCTCTTGCTGTCAACAGGTTATCCACATCCACACTTCCCATACAAAAAAACGCCAGGGCACTTTCCAACATTTCCACAGGCCCTACTACTACGGCGACTAATTCTTTTAATCTATAAGTTATTGTAAAAAAGAAAGAGGGCTCACCATGAAATTTTCCTGTACCAAAAAAGACTTTACAGAAGCTCTTCAGGTCGTATCCAAAGCAGCTTCCAGCAAACAGCAGATGCCCATTCTCTCAGGCATCTATCTGAAAGCAGACAACTATTCACTGGAATTGCAGGCAACTGACTATGAACTGGGCTTCATCGTCAAGATACAGGCAAATATCGATTCCCCCGGGCAAATCGTGCTCTCAGGCCGCTTTCTGCAAGAAGTTGTCCGCAAGCTTCCAGACGAACAGGTAATCTTTTCCTTTGACAAAGAAGAAAATATCGCCCACATCCAGTCCGGACAGGCAAATTTCACACTCTTAAGCATGAACGCCAGTGAATTCCCTGTCATCCATCACTTTGAAGGAAACCTGGAATTTGCCATGAAAAGCGATATACTTCAGGATCTCATCAAGAAAACCGTGTTCTCCTGTTCCACAGACGAGACACGCCCGGTCTTCACGGGATGCTACATGGAAGTCGACAATGATACGATCACCATGGCAGCCACAAATACACACCGCCTCTCCGTAAAAAGTGTCACCTTTGATCTTCCCATCGGAACAATCAAGATCATCATCCCTGCCAAATCCTTGAATGAACTCCTCCACATCATGAACCCGGACGATCCTGTTGACGTCCACATTACGTGCTCCCACAACAGAATCAGCTTCTCCTTTGACAACATCTACATGACCTCGCGTCTCATAGAAGGAGCATTCCCTGACTATAAGAAAGTCATCCCAAATGATTTCTCCACCAAGGTCACGGTGGACACAGACCTCTTCAGTGATGCAATCGACCGTGTATCCCTTATATCACGTTCCAATGAGTACAATGTGATACGGCTCAGCTTCACAGAAGGACAGATCCATATATCATCCAACAACCCCGATATTGGCAAGGCAGAAGAAACGGTGCCTGCCTCTTTGGAAGGGCCCGACGTCAATATTGCTTTCAATGCGAAATACGTGACCGATGTATTTAAGAATATTCAAACCAAAGAGTGTGTTCTGTATCTTCAGCAGAATCTCAGGCCAATGTCCGTCCGCGAAAACAACAACGATACCTTCCTCTATGTGGTAACGCCGGTAAGAACGGCACACTGAAGATGATTGTCCATTCTTTGTCCCTAAAAAATTACAGGAACTATGCTGCACTGAATCTCCAGCTCTCTCCCAATATCAACATCCTTTTGGGAGCCAATGCCCAAGGAAAGACGAACCTCATAGAAGCCATATACTATGCATCCTTTGGACACTCCCACCGCACCCGGACGGATGCAGAGCTTATCCTGTGGGAAGAAAGGGAGGGGACCCTCAAGATCGATTTCGAGCGCATGGGAGTTCCCAATGTCCTTGAGTTCCTCTTTCATCGGGAAAAACGCCGCAGTATCCTCTTCAACGGACACGCCATCCGTCCACGGGAACTGGTCGGCAATCTAAACACCGTCCTGTTCTCCCCGGAGGATCTTCTGCTGGTAAAGGGATCTCCGGCAGGGAGGCGCCGCTTTCTGGACGGGGAGATATCACAGGCAAGCCCTTCTTATTATCAGGAACTCCTGCGGTACAACAAAATTCTCGTGCAACGCAATACCCTCCTCAAACGCGTGCGGGAGCGCAAGGCAAGGCCGGAGATGCTGGAGCCCTGGGATATCCAGCTGGCAGAAAGCGCAGAACGGATCACTTCCAAGCGTCTGGAGGCCATCAAGAAACTCAACATGCTGGCCAATCTCATGCATCGGCGCATTTCAGGCAACCGGGAAAATCTTTCGGTTTCTTATGAAATCCATGGACGAAAGCCCGAAGAAATGACAAATGACCTGAAAACATGGTATAATAAGAAGATGGAGGCATCGAGGGAACAGGATGTTTTTCGAGGTTCCACGGGAATCGGGCCGCACCATGACGATGTGATTCTCGATGTGAACGGCATCAACCTGCGTTCCTTTGGCTCCCAAGGGCAGCAACGCACCGGCATACTTGCCCTGAAGCTCGCCGAGCTGGAATTCCTTCGTTCCGGAACGGGGGAGTACCCTGTACTGCTTTTGGATGATGTCATGAGCGAACTAGATGCCGCAAGAAGGAAACAGCTTCTGGACTTCATTCGTCGGGAACGCATCCAGACAATCGTTGCCGCGACGGAGGAAGCCTATTTCCCTCGGGAGTCCATCGGCACCTGTTATGATGTCAGGGAGGGAACTGTGTCAAAGCGATGATGAGGAAGGTGGTTTCATGGCAAAACGCACGCCGGGAATCGAGCAGGTGGATGCCATCCTTCCCAAGAGCATCCATGCCCTTGGACCGAAGGTGGAAAAGCTGTATCGACATCATTTTGTCCTCTGGCACTGGTCCCATATCGTAGGCGAGACCATTGCTGCGCACGTGCATCCCATGGGAATCGAGCATGGAAGGCTCTGGCTCTATTCCATGGATTCCAGCTGGCGCAACGAGATCCAGATGATGCAGACGGAGATCCTGCAGAAGGTCAACCAATATGCAGGGGAGTGCCTGGTCCATGAAATGCATTTCAGCAGAAAATGGGAAAAGCCGGAACTACAAGGTGCAAAGCAGGATGAAGAAAATAATAAAGGGACTTTAAAAAGAAATATTATAAAAGAAAATCTCACGGATGCCGAGATGGAACGCATGAAAAAGAAATGTTCCTCTGTGGAAGATGAGGAACTTGCAGGACGGCTGTACCGCCTGATGATCAGCCAGAAGAAGCTCACGAAGTGGAAGGAAAGCCAGTCCTGGCATCCGTGCCATGATTGCAGGACTCTTTGCCCAAGGGAAGAAGAGAGATGCAATGTCTGCGACCGTCGTCATAGAGACGAGGTGAGGGCAAAAGTGCGCCATATTCTTCAGGAGATTCCATGGATGCGCTATGGGGAGATCCGGAAACAGGTGCAGGAGAGCACGCCCTATATGGTCAACAGCCTGCGAGCCTCCATGGTGCAGGAGATGGCAAAGACGGTGGACTTCGGGGATTTTGGGAGCATGTCGGCAAAACGGCTTGTGATGCTTCATCGCTGCCTGCCTCCCGAACAGCTTACGGAGGAGGTCATGCGAAGGACGCTCTACTATCTCAGGAAGGATCTTTCCAAACCTCGGGAATTCAAGACTGTGAAACGCTGTGATTACATTCCGCGAGGAAGAAGAAAGGTGGGTGGAACGCATGTTTCTCCATCTGGGAAATGATATTTCCATTCGTCTCAAGGACATCATTGCCATCCATGACTATGGGATTTTTAAGTCCGGCCCAAACAGAAAGTGCCTGGAAAGGGCGAAGCAGGAAGGGCGTCTTGTTTTTGCTGTGGGGAAGGGACAGCAGGATAAATCATTGATTATCACAAGAGAATGCATCTATGTGTCTGTCATATCGCCACTGGCCTTGAAACGGCGGTCAGGCATGATGCTTGGGATAGAGAGCGATCAGGATTCTGGGATAGGAGCGTAATATTTTCATGGAAATCTTGAATGAAAACGATAAAAAGGACAAAAACGAGCAGGCTGTGGATGGCCGTGAGGTCATTGAGGAGCTTCTCGAAAGGGAACCCGACACCACCGGTGTGGAAATCCATATGGACGGTGATGCCGCAGAGGTGACGGCGGTCGATGGTGACTATGGCGCAGAGCAGATCCAGATACTGGAAGGTCTGGAAGCTGTGCGCAAGCGTCCCGGCA
>JAFSWY010000418.1 GCA_017444295.1 Selenomonadaceae bacterium
GCTTTCCCTTCGGGAAATTCTAACGTTCTCTAGTATACTTTAGAAAGCGTTTTTTTTCAATGAAAAAAACAGGTGCAGGCAATCCATAAAGATTGCTGCACCTGCGTCCTGCTCAATCATTCAAAACCATGGGAGTTCTCAATGCCCAAGAAGCTGCGCCACATTCGCACGATTCGCCATCATGCCCATCTGCGCCTGGATGCCGAACATGGCAAGCTGCTGCTGCGTCTGCGCCGACTTCAGGTTGACGGCTTCCGCCGCAATGTCGGCATCATCCAGTGTGGATACCGAGTCGGTGAGATTCTCCGATGCCGCCACATAGTTCGACTCCTGGAAATCCAGCCCCTCCTGGGCGGCACCAATGGTCGTCGCCTGGTCCAATGCGGAATTCAATGCCTTGTCCACCGTGTCCAGGGCACTGCTCAGGGAAGTCCCATCCGTAAGGTTGATCGTGGAATTCCCGGAGGAATCCGTAAGACCGAGCCCCTGGGAAGTCATGTTGCCAAAGGGCACCGTGTCATAGCCAAAGCTGCCTGCCACGGTCGTTCCCGGATTGGAACCATCCAAAAGATTCTGCCCGTTATAGGTGGCAGCCGCATTCTCATTGATCTGCGAGATTGTCTGGTCGACGCCCTTCTGGAGCGTTGCCAGATCCTGCGAGCCATTCGTCCCATTCAAGGCATTCACGATGTTCTCACGCAAAGAAGTCAACGAGCTCACCGTGTTGTTGATGGCACCTGCCGCCGTATTCAGCATGGCATTCGAGTTCTGCGTATTGGAAATGGACTGGTTGTATGCACCGATGTTGGAATACATACGCCTGGAAATGGCATACTCAGACGCTCCATAGGAAGCACTCGGATGCTGGGAGCCTGTCGATATCTTTTTGATGCTGTTGTTCACAGCATTCGTCGCATGATTGAGCGAACTGAAACTTACATTCCCTATTGAGCTCATATGGCATCTTCCTTTCGTCCAAACTGCTCAAAAGACACTTCCTGTAATTTGATTATACTTGAAAACTCACCTCCTGGCAACGACTTTTTTCCTAAAAAAAATTTTTTCAAGAAAGAATACAGTATTCCTGCAGGCCTTTCCAGCTTGAAATTATTTAAGGAAGCTTTTGGTTTGGTAAAACTTTCACAATTTCACTAGAAAAGACGCAAATCGTTTAATAAATAAGAAACAGTAGACAAAAACAGGAAAAAAGTATACAATCTACATATGAGATGAGAGGGGCAGCCTTATTGTGGAGGGCTGTTCTTCTTTGAGCAAATTACAGGGAGGCAAGGCTATGAATATCCATGAGTACCAAAGCAAGCAAATCCTGAAGTCCTATGGTGTGACTGTACCCAAGGGGCTTCCCGCCTTCAGCGTTGAGGAAGCGGTAAAGAATGCCAAGGAGATCGGCTCCGATGTCGTTGTGGTCAAGGCACAGATCCATGCCGGCGGCCGCGGCAAGGCAGGCGGCGTAAAACTCGCCAAGAATATCAATGAGGTCGAGGGCTACGCAAAAGAGCTTCTGGGCAAGACGCTGGTGACGCATCAGACAGGTCCCGAGGGCAAAAAAGTGGGACGTCTCCTCATCGAGGAAGGCTGCCCGAACATCAAGCACGAATACTATCTCTCCTTCGTCATTGACCGCCAGACGGCCAGTGTCGTCATGATGGGTTCCGAGGAAGGCGGCATGGACATCGAGGAAGTCGCCGCCAAGACCCCCGAGAAGATCTTCAAGGAGTTCATCGACCCCGTCACCGGGCTTGCTCCCTTCCAGGCTACCCGCATGGCCTACGCCATGAACTTCCCCCAGCCTGCCATCCGCAAGGCTTCGAGCCTCATGGTCTGCCTCTACAACGCCTTCATCGGCAAGGACTGCTCCCTGGCGGAGATCAATCCTCTCGTCGTGACGGAGGATGACAACGTCATCGCTCTCGATGCGAAGCTGAACTTCGATGACAGCGCCCTGTTCCGTCATCCCGACGTGGCAGAGATGCGCGATGTGACCGAGGAGGATCCGAAAGAGCGCCGTGCATCCGAGGCCGGCCTCAACTACGTCAACCTCGGCGGCGACGTGGCCTGCATGGTCAACGGCGCAGGTCTTGCCATGGCAACCGTGGACATCATCAAGCACTATGGCGGCGAGCCCGCAAACTTCCTGGATGTGGGCGGCGACTCCTCCCCGGAGAAGATCGCAGAGGCCTTCCAGATCATGCTGGACGGCGGCCAGGCAAAGGGCATCTTCGTCAACATCTTCGGCGGCATCAACCGTTGCGACCTCGTCGCCAAGGGCATCCTCGAAGCCGCGAAGATCATCTCCTCCGACGGCAAGTCCCTGCCGGTTCCCGTGGTGGTTCGCCTTGAGGGAACGAATGTGAACGAGGGACGCCAGATCCTGAAGGACTCCCCCATCGCTAATGTCATCATGGCACCGACGATGGAAGGCGGCGCGGAAGAGATCGTAAAGCGTGTCAATGAAGCAAAGAAAGCATAAGGAGGGCCTTAGACGATGAGCATTTTAGTAAACAAGGACACCAAAGTCATTGTGCAGGGCATTACAGGCAAGCAGGCCACCTTCCATACAAAGCAGATGATTGCCTATGGAACGAACATCGTGGGCGGCGTGACCCCCGGCAAGGCAGGCCAGACGGTAGAGGGCATTCCCGTGTTCAATACGGTGAAGGACGCTGTCAAGGCAACGGGCGCTACCGCATCCGTCATCTATGTTCCTGCAAAATTCGCAGCAGACTCCATCCTGGAGGGTGTGGACGCAGGCCTTGACCTCGTGGTCTGCATCACGGAGCACATCCCCGTCCTGGATATGGTAAAGGTTCGCCGTTACATGCAGGGCAAGAAGACCCGCCTCATCGGGCCGAACTGCCCCGGCCTCATGACGACGGGCGAGGCAAAGCTGGGCATCACTCCCGGCAACGTCCAGAAGAAGGGCCATGTGGGACTCGTTTCCCGCTCCGGGACCTTGACCTACGAGGCAGCTTTCCAGCTCATGAATGCCGGCATCGGCATCACCACCTCCGTGGGCATCGGCGGCGACCCGGTCAAGGGTACGGACTTCATCGATGCACTGGAGCTCTTCAAGAACGATCCCGAGACCAAGGCTGTGCTCATGATCGGTGAGATCGGCGGCACCGCAGAGGAAGACGCTGCAAAGTGGATCAAGGAGAACATGCCCGACAAGCCCGTGACGGCATTCATCGCAGGCCGTCAGGCGCCTCCCGGAAAACGCATGGGCCATGCAGGCGCCATCATCTCCGGCGGCAAGGGCACGGCAGCGGACAAGATCAAGGCCCTCAATGCCGTTGGCATCCAGGTAGCCGACACCGTTGCCCACATCGGCGAGACCGTGGTAGACACCCTCAAGAAAAAGGGCATCTACGACGCCTGCCATACCTGCTAAGGATTTCCTGAAATACGAAAAACAAAAGAGATTGCCGAAACCATCGGCAATCTCTTTTTGTTTTTTCCTTATGCGTCAATCATTCCTCATAGTGGCCTTTGCATGAAATAATATGTACATTGCCATCTTTATCAATATCATAGACCATACGATTCTTTTGGTCGATACGGCGGCTCCATCCGTTCATGTGTTTGAGCCGCTCCGGCTTTCCTATTCCCTTTTCTGCCCCATTGCGATTTATATCTTGTATCAAGTTATAAATCTTTCCTGCAATCTTTCGGTCATTCTGTACCCAATACATCAAATCAGCAAGGGCTATATCCTCAAAATTAGTCCCCATAGATCAACCGCCTTAATTCCTCGTCGCTGAAATGTGTAAATTTCCCTTCCTCCATCTGCTTAAATCCTTTATCCAGTTTGGCAAGATATTCGGCATTTCTTGCGGCCTTCGCGGAGGCCTGCCGGATAAACTCTTCCGCCGTTGTATTGCACGCTGTCGCCTGTTCCTTGATAAGGGCTATTTCAGCAGGAGTGAAATCAATCGTAATTGACATGAACCTCATTCCTTTCTTGGCGCTTCCATCCTTCCCAAAAGAATCTCATATTCATTCTACCATAGCTGCAACTACGATTCCATAAAAAATTTTACTTTTTGTTGTTTTGACCTATTGACTTTTTGACTTTATCGAGTATAATAAGAATTGCAAGGGGGAAAGGAAAGAGCCCCCGAGAGAAAATGTTATCTACAGCCATCGGAAACGATAGGCGAGTCTGAAAGGAGACGTTCATCATGTTTGGATTAGTACCGTTTGGTTCCAGGAAGAGTTTGGCGAAGAATGAGGACGGCTTCCGCAGCCTCTTCGATATGTTCAACGAGCCCTTCTTCAACGACAGCTTCTTCGCCCCCACCAACTGGGGCGCATCCTCCTTCAAGGTGGATGTGAAGGATCTGGGCGAGGCCTACGAGCTCACCGCCGACCTGCCGGGGATGAAGAAGGAGGACATCACCCTCCACTACGAGAACAGCTATCTCACCATCTCCGCCGGCAAGGACGAGACCCACGAGGAAAAGGACGCGAAGGGGAACTACATCCGCCGCGAGCGCTCTGTCGGCACCATGAGCCGTTCCTTCTACATCGACAACATCGACGAGTCGAAGGTGTCCGCCGAGTTCAAGGACGGTGTCCTGCGCATCGACATGCCCAAGGCCGCCGAGGTCCAGCACGCAAAGCGCATCGAGATCAAGTAAACAACTTCCTAAAAACCCATAAAAAAACAAGGCCCGCGATTGTGCTCCAAAGCACAGTCGCGGGCCTTGTGCTGCCTCTATTCCTTCTTTTCCCCGCTACATTGCAGCCGCCTGTTCCTCTTTCTCGCGATATGCAGTGAAATTCACATCCACAAGAGTAAGGATTTCGTCCTTTTGCGGCTGTATGCTATCCATGGGAGACGGCACAGGGATTTCCTTTCCTTGCTCCTCGTAACAAATCCCTGTGACTGCAATTGCATCCCGTGCCATCTCAATGGCATCTGTAATGGTCTCCCCTTGCGTACTGATATCAAAGTCGGGGACATAGGGGATATAGTGACTTTGCCCTTTGCGGATGATAACAGGGTAGGATTCCTTCATGGCAATTACCTCCATAGGCCATATTTCTTTAGAATATGACGCGCCAAATCTTCATCAATGTCATTATGCCGTGGAATTGGCTCCATGTGTGTCCCATCGGTATAAACATCGTGGTTCGCTCCATTGCGCAGAAAATACCAACCGCCATTTTTCAAGCGTTTCAGCAAATCACGACGTTTCACTTAATTTCCTCTCCTTTGTCCTTTCGGCAATTTTTCCAGAACCTCCTCACATCACCACATGCCGGAAGCACATGGCGATGAAGCAGACAACAGCCAGCCCGAAGGAAAAATACTCCACGCAGCGCACGGGGTAGGCGTAGTGCATCGGGAGATCCATGACCCTCGGCACATTGCTGGCCAGCAGGGAAACGGCGATGGCAGCATAGAGCAGCACCGTCGCCTTCGGGGCGGCAATGTCCATGGAAAAGGCGCGGATGAGCAGATAAATGGCAAATGCAATGAAAAAATAGGCCACTTTGTCCCGATGCACCTCTCCACACCCTTTCGTTTATTTCTTCATAAAGCCGCTTATGAAAGTTCGAAAAACTCAGACAGCCTGGGATCCCTGTAGGATTTCACCGTGAAAATCTCCTCCTCCGGCTCATAGTCCCGATCCGCCACGAACCAGATGGGCAGGATGGCATTCCAGATGGCCCCCTGCACATCGCGCCTGCGGTTGTCCCCGATGAACACCGCTTCCTGCGTCAGCACTTTCAGCTTGTCCAGCGTCATCTGGAACAATACCGCATTGGGCTTCTCGCAGCGGGCCTCCTCGCTGGTCACGATGCAGTCGATGTACCCTGCCATGCCCATCTTCCGCAGCTTGCGGTACTGGACCCGCGTCATCATATCCGTGCAGACGGCGATGCGGATGCCCTTCTCCTTGAGGGCCTTCATGAAGTCCATCACCCCATCGTAGGGCTCCATGTTCTCAAGGAACACATCCCAGTACGTTTCATAAAGCTCCAGGGCGTAGGGAAGGGGGCTCTTGCCAAGAAGCTCCACCGCATGCTGGCAGAACAGCATGCGGTTGTGCGCCTCCGCCCGTCTCGCATGGCGCGCCCTCACCGCAGTCTTCGCCGCCTCGTAGTGCAGGGCGAACTCCGCCACGGGAACCCCAAGAAGCTCGCTCCCCTTCTCCGCCAAGGCCTTCGTCGCCGGCTTGTCGGCGGCATCATAATCATAGAGCGTATTGTCCAAATCGAAAATCACTGCTTTTTTCATAGATTGCACCCCACAAACCGGCCCAGCCGTCAGCCCTCATACACAAAATTCAATTCCGTCCGTTCCGCAAGGAGCGGCGCATTCCTGTCCTTGTCCGAAAGAATCACCGGCTCCATGCCCCAGTCCACGCCGATCTCCGGGTCATTCCAGCGGATGTTGCCGTCGCACTCCGGCGCATAGTAATTGTCCGCCTTGTACTGGACCTCCACATCATCCGTCAGGGTGATGAATCCATGGGCAAATCCCCTGGGAATGAAGAGCTGCTTCTTGTTCTCCGCCGAGAGCTTCACCCCCACCCATTTCGCGTACTGGGGCGATCCCTTCCTGATATCCACCGCCACATCAAGAATCTCTCCCCGGGTGCAGCGCAGGAGCTTCGCCTGGCACATGGGGTTGAGCTGGTAGTGGAGCCCCCGAAGCGTCCCCTTCGTGGCCGAGAAGGACTGGTTATCCTGCACGAAATCCACATGGATGCCGCCCTCTTCCATCTTCTTCCTCGACCAGCTCTCCATGAACCAGCCCCTTGCATCACCAAACACCTGTGGCTCCAACACATACACGCCCTTAAGCTTCGTCTCCGTAATCTTCAAGTCTTCCACTCCTGTCCAAACCATGCCGATGCAACATCATCCCTTCACCATCTGCTCCAGGTACTGCCCGTAGTCGTTCTTGGAAAGGGGCTCCGCCAGCCGCAGCACCTGTTCCGCATCGATGTAGCCCATGCGGTAGGCGATCTCCTCGATGCAGGCGATCTTGAGGCCCTGCCGGGCCTGGATGGTCTGGACGAAAGACGCCGCCTGGAGAAGCGACTCATGGGTCCCCGTGTCCAGCCAGGCGTAGCCCCGGCGCATCTTCTGCACATGGAGCTTGCCCCGCTCCAAATAGACGCGGTTCACGTCGGTAATCTCAAGCTCCCCTCTCGCCGAAGGCTGGATGGACTTCGCCACATCCACGATATCCTTGTCATAGAAGTAAAGCCCCGTCACCGCATAGTTGGACTTCGGCTTCTCCGGCTTCTCCTCCAGGCTGATGGCATTGCCCTCCCTGTCAAACTCCACCACGCCGTAGCGGTTCGGATGCCTCACATAGTAGGCAAACACCGTCGCCCCGTCCTCCTGCTGCGCCGCCCGCTGCGCCGAGACTGCCAGGTCCGAGCCGTAGAAGATATTGTCCCCCAGCACCAGGGCGCAGGCCTCCCCCGCGATGAACTCCTCCCCCACCAGGAACGCCTGGGCAAGTCCCCCCGGATAGGGCTGCACCGCATAGGAAATCCGGATGCCCCATTGGCTCCCGTCCCCCAGCAGCCGCCGGAAGTTCCCGTTGTCCTCCGGCGTCGTGATGACGAGGATGTCCTTGAGCCCCGCCAGCATCAGCGTGCTCAGGGGATAGTATACCATCGGCTTGTCATAGATCGGCATGAGCTGCTTGCTCACCACCCGTGTCAGCGGATAGAGGCGCGTGCCGGAGCC
>JAFSWY010000419.1 GCA_017444295.1 Selenomonadaceae bacterium
CCTGGGTGAAGGATGCCCAGGGGTTGTCCATGCGGAATGTGCGGGTGACGCTGCTGGCAGACGGGAAGAAGGAGGAGGAGCTTTTCGGCGAAATGATGTTTGCCCATTTTGGCGTGACGGGGCCTGTGATCCTGTCTTTGTCGCGAAAAGCGGCCCGCCTTCTGGCGGAGGGGCGCTTTGTGGAGCTGGCCCTGAACCTGAAACCGGCGCTTTCCCCGGAGAAGCTTGATGCCAGGGTACAGAGGGATTTTTCCAAATACATCCGGAAGCAGTTGAAGAATTCCCTGCATGACCTCCTGCCGGGAAAACTGATCGATCCGGTGATGGATGCGGCGTATCTTGACCCGGACAAGCCCGTCCATGAGATCACCCAGGAGGGACGGGGGCGGCTGGTCCATGCGCTTCAGCATCTGATGCTGACCGTGACGAGGGCGCGCCCCCTGGCAGAGGCCATTGTGACGGCGGGCGGGGTTTCCGTGAAGGAAATCCGGCCCAAGACCATGGAGTCGAAACTGGTGACCGGCCTGTATTTTGCCGGGGAGGTCGTGGATGTGGATGCCTATACGGGGGGCTACAATCTTCAGGCGGCATTTTCCATGGGCGCGGCGGCGGGCTGCTGGAGTGTTTGGAACGAATATCCCGGGAGGAGTTGAAGATTGATGGAGAAAAAAGAGATTCATCCTTTGCGGCAGGGAATCCACGGGGAGATTGAGATTCCCGGGGACAAGTCCATATCCCACCGCAGTGTCATGTTTTCCGCATTGGGAGACGGGCCGGTGCACATAAAGAACTTCCTGCATGCGCAGGACTGCCTTTCCACGGTGAAATGCGTGGAGGCATTGGGGGCAAAGGTGGAATTCCTCAGCGACGGGGAGCTTGTGGTGACAGGACATGGAATCCATGGCCTGAAAGAGCCACAGTCCATCATCGATGCAGGAAATTCCGGCACGACCCTGCGGCTGATGATGGGAATCCTGGCACCCCAGCCGTTCCTGACGACCTTCAGCGGGGATGCATCCCTCCACAAGCGCCCCATGGCGCGCGTCATCAAGCCCCTGGGGATGATGGGGGCCAATATCGTCGGAAGGGACGGCAACCGGCTACTTCCCATCACGGTGATCCCGGCGGGAAGGAAGCTCAAGGGCATGGTCTATGACATGCCGGTGGCCAGTGCCCAGGTGAAGTCGGCGGTTCTTCTGGCGGGCATGTATGCAGAGGGTGATACAACGGTGGTGGAGCCCTTCACCTCCCGTGACCATACGGAACGCATGCTGGAGGCCTTCGGCGTGAGGACGGAAAAGGAAGGAACGGCTGTCACGATCCATCCCGTGGAGGGATTCCACTCCCCGAAGGAAATCGAGGTGCCGGGGGACATCAGCTCGGCGGCTTATTGGCTCGTGGCGGCATCCATCCTTCCCGGCAGTGATGTCCTGCTCAGGAATGTGGGGGTCAATCCGACCCGCACGGGCATTCTGGATGTGCTGGAAAGCATGGGGGCTGACTTCGAGCTTCTGAACCGGCGCGTGAGCGGTGGCGAGGCTGCGGCGGATATCCGGGTGCGCTCGGCGAAGCTCCGGGGAACCTCCTTTGGGGCGGAAATCATGCCGAGGCTCATTGACGAGATTCCCATCCTTGCCGTTGCTGCGGCCTTCGCCGAGGGCGCCACGGCCATCACGGGAGCCGGGGAGCTTCGGGTCAAGGAGACGGATCGGCTTCAGGCAGTGACGGATGAGTTCAACAAGCTCTCCCCCGGACTGGTGGAGGCCTCGGAGGATGGGATGGTGATTCATGGGGGACAGAGCCTTCGCAGGGCGGAGGTTGCCTCCTATGACGACCATCGCATGGCAATGTCCCTTTCGATCTTCGGGGCTGCGGGCGAGGGCATCAGCCTTGTGCGCCCGGACTGTGTTGATATCTCTTATCCGGAGTTCTACAATATATTGGAAAGTTTTGGAGGAAAGCGTGCATGAAGAAGAATTTGGTAGTGGCAATCGACGGGCCTGCCGGTGCGGGCAAGAGCACAGTGGCCCAGCTGGCGGCAAAGGAGCTTGGGTATACCTACATAGACACGGGGGCCATGTACCGGGCTGTGGCCTGGAAGACGCTGCAGCAGGGGAAGCCTGTGACGGATGAGCTCATCCTGTCCGTGGTGCCGGATATTGATGTGGACCTGCAGTACACGGAGGGAAAGACGCGGGTCTTTGTGGATGGAAGGGAAGTCACGGGGGAGATCCGGACACCGGAGATCAACAAGATCGTATCCCAGGTGGCCCGCCTTGGCCCTGTCAGGGAAAAGATGGTGGACCTGCAGCGCAGGATGGGGGAGCGCGGCGCAGTGCTCATGGACGGCAGGGATATTGCGACCCATGTGCTGCCCAATGCGGATGTGAAGATTTTCCTCACGGCCTCCATTGAGGAACGTGCAAGGCGCCGCTGCAAGGAATTGCAGGAGAAGGGCTACGATGTGGATATCGAGGGAATCAAGGCAGACATCGCGGCCAGGGACAAGGCGGACAGCGAGCGGGAAATCTCGCCCCTCATCCGGGCGGAGGATGCGGTGCTCCTGGATACCACCGGCCTCGGCATTGAGGAAGTCGTGGCGAAGATTTTGGGAATGTGCAGGTGATACGATGCTCTATGCCTTGGCAAGATGTATTTTTGTTCCCTTTTTCAAGCTGCTCTTTCGCGCCCGGGTCATCGGGAAGGAGAACCTTCCGGCAGAGGGGCCGGTCATCCTGGCCGCAAACCATCTCAGCAATTGGGACCCGCCCTTCCTGGCCTGTTTCATTTCCAGGCATGTGCATTATATGGCAAAGACGGAGCTTTTCGAGAATCCGGTCTTTTCGGCGATGATCCGAAGCTGCCATGCCTTTCCGGTGAAGCGGGGAGCCGCGGACCGTGGGGCCATCAAGATGGCAATGCAGGTGCTGAAGGGGGGGAGCGTCCTCGGTGTCTTCCCGGAAGGCACCCGAAGCCGTACCGGGGAGATGGGGAAGGCCGAGGCCGGGGTTGCCCTGTTTGCCTCCATGAGCAACGCTCCCGTCGTTCCGGCGGCCATCATCGGCACGAACGAGATGTTCTCGAAGGGGAAGACCTTCCCGCAGCTTTCGGTGATTTACGGGGAGCCCCTGAGGTTCGAGGGAGACCGCAAGAGCAGGGAGGATTTGGAGGCCTTTTCCCAGAGGATTTTGGACAGCATTCGAAATTTGAAAGAAAAAGTAAAATAAAGCAAAATAATGTTTGCTTGGCATTGCCATTTTATGATATACTATGACCTAGATTGCGAACTTTCCTATGGTTGCAGTCTGAGACAAATGAGTATGGTGATAATGGTATGGAAGTCATTCTGGCAGATTACCTTGGATTCTGTTATGGAGTCAAGCGGGCAATCAAGATTGCCCGTGAAAATGCTTCTGCGGAACCGGGCGCTTCCTGTACATTGGGCCCGATCATCCACAACCCCCAGATGGTGGAACGCCTGGGAAGGGAGGGCGTGGGTACGGTGGATGCATTGGAGGAAATGCAGAAGGGAACGATTATCATCCGTTCCCATGGCGTTGGCCCGCAAGTCTACGAGGAAGCAAAGAAAAGAGGCCTGCAGCTGGTAGATGCTACATGTCCTCATGTCCGCAAGGCGCAGCTTGCCTCGAAGGCACTGGCCGATGGTGGCTACAGGGTCGTCATCATAGGCGAAAAGGAACATCCGGAGGTTCAGAGCATCTTTGAATGGTCCGCCAATACGGCGCTCATCGTTGAGACGGAAGAAGAGGCGGATGCCCTGGAGCCTTGCCAAAAGCTTGGCATCGTTTCGCAGACCACATTTTCCGGCACCCGGTTCAAGGAAATCGTCATGAAGCTCCTGGACAAGTCCCGGGAAATCAAGATCGAGCGGACGATCTGCACGGCCACGGACCAACGGCAGACGGCAGCAATGGCGCTGGCCTCGAAGGTTGATCTCATGCTGGTCATTGGCGGCAAGAACAGCGCGAATACGACGCGGCTTGCCCAGCTGTGTGCAGAGAAATGCAAGACTTACCACATTGAGACGGCAGCAGAGCTGCAGCCTCAGTGGTTTGATAAAATTGAAAAAATTGGTATTACAGCCGGTGCGTCAACTCCCGACTGGATTATCAAGGAGGTATACAAACAGTGTCAGAAGAAATGAACAACGATTTTGCCAGCATGTTGAAGGCAGAAGAAGAGTCGATGCAGGCAGTCAATGTCGGGGATGTTGTGGAAGCAACGGTTGTTGCAGTGGAGAATTCCAGCGCAATGGTTAATATTGCCGGACTCAAGTCCGACATTCCGATTCCCAAGCGTGAGCTTGTCCGCCCCGAGCCGGACAGTGCAGAGGATGTCGTCAAGGTGGGCGATGTCATCGAGGTTGCCATCGTGTCCCTTGGCGGAGAGAATGGTGCCACTGTGTCCAAGGTCAAGGCGGATGCCCGCGTTGCCTGGACGGAGATGGAGGGCATCCAGGAGCGCGGCGAGACAGTCCAGGCCCAGGTCAGCCAGGTAGTCAAGGGCGGTCTCGTGGCCAACGTCAATGGTCTGCGCGGCTTTATCCCTGCATCCCAGATGGAGCTCCATTTCGTGAAAGATCTTTCCGTGTATGTAGGGCAGACTGTGGAGGTTCTTCCCATTGAGATCGATGTCCACAAGCAGCGTCTCGTGCTCTCCCGTCGCCAGATCCTTGAGGCTGAGCGCGAGAAGAAGCAGGAAGAGGTCTTTGCTACTCTTGAGGCTGGGCAGACGGTTCGCGGCACGGTGAAGCGCATTGTGGATTATGGTGCCTTCATCGACATCGGCGGGGTGGACGGCCTTGCCCATATTTCCGATATTTCCTGGGAGCGCGTAAAGCATCCCTCGGATGTCCTTCAGGTCGGGCAGGAGCTTGATGTGTATGTCAAGAGCGTCGATCCCGAGTCGAAGCGCATTTCCCTCTCCATCAAGGAGACTATGCGGGATCCTTGGCTCGACAGGGCGGAGCGCTATGCCGAGGGCGACTACATCGAGGGCGAGGTCATCAAGCTGACGGACTTCGGTGCCTTCATGCAGATCGAGCCGGGCTTCGATGGGCTCATCCCCATGGGCGAGCTTTGCGAGCGCCGCATTGAGCGCGCCGATGAGGCGGTTCATGTGGGGGATGTTGTCAAGGTCAAGGTGCTTCGCATCGACATGAAGAGGAAGCGTATCTCCCTCTCCATCACGAAGGCCAAGAAGGATGCAGACACGGCTGTGTTCAAGAAGTATGAGGCAGAGCAGGAGGATGCTCCGACGACCATCGGCGATGAGGTCAGCGAGGGCGAGTGATTCTGCGTCCGGCCATAAAGTAGGAAATGAGGAGTGATGCTATGTCATCACTCCTTTCTTGTAGGCGGGGATAAGCATGTATCTTGGAAAGATTATCCGCATCCAGCCGGAAAGCCTGGCAGAGGAGCTTGGCCTTGCCGTGGGGGACAAGGTGCTGGAGGTCAACGGCCAGAAGCTCAGGGATATCATTGACCTGAGTTTTTCCTTTGCCGATGAGGAGATCGATCTGCTCATTGAGCATGAGGACGGCGAGCAGGAAATGATTTCCTTTGACAAGGAATATGATGAGGAACTGGGGGCGGAGTTCGAGTCCGCTGTCTTTGACGGGATACGGAAATGCGCCAACAATTGCTGTTTCTGTTTCGTGAACATGACAGCCCCAAATATGCGGGAAAGCCTTTCCGTCAAGGATGATGATTACCGGATGTCTTTCCTCTACGGCAATTTCATTACCATGACCAATATGGTGGAAGCCGATTTCAGGCGCATTGGGCAGTTCCATCTTTCGCCCCTCTTCGTATCCGTCCAGACCA
Source organism: Selenomonadaceae bacterium (assembly GCA_017444295.1). Lineage (GTDB taxonomy): Bacteria > Bacillota > Negativicutes > Selenomonadales > Selenomonadaceae > UBA3796. The sequence goes on from JAFSWY010000419.1 coordinate 5,847, forward strand.
TGAATCCTGCCTTGCGGGCGGAAATGTTGCGATGCAAAAGGGCTGCGGATATCGCGGGCCAATTGGACCGGCTGGAGGCGGCAGGCGCAGACTATCATACCCAGGTGGTGCTTTGCCCGGGGCTAAATGATGGCGAGGAACTGGAGCGCACCGTCAGGGAACTGGCAGGCCGCCGTCCCCATGTGCTTTCCGTTGCCATCGTTCCCGTGGGCATCACGAAATACCGCAGAGACCCCGTTCTCTTGCGCCGGTTTGACAGGCAGGGCGCCCTTGAGGTCATCGAGCAGGTCGGTATATGGCAGGAAAGGTTTCGCCGGGAGACGGGAACGACCTTCATCTACCTGGGAGACGAGTTTTATTTTCTGGCGGGCAGGGAAATTCCTCCCGTGGAGAAGTATGACGGTTTTCCGCAGTTGGACAACGGGATCGGCCTGACCCGAAATTTTCTCTGCGACTGGGAGAAGGAGAGCCTTGGAAAAGGCCGGGTCCGGCAACAGCCTGTCCGTCTGGATGTCATCAGCGGAACCTCTGTGGCGCCTGTCCTGGAAGAACTGGCAGGCCGGGCCATGGAGCAGCGGGAAAACCTCTGTATTCGGGTCATCCCTGTCCCCAACCGTTATTTTGGGGAGACTGTGAATGTGTCGGGACTCCTCACGGGCAGGGATATCCTGCTGGCCTTGAGGGAGAAGGAGGGAGAACGGGACGGCATCCTCATTCCCGAGTCGGCTCTCCGGGCCGGGGAGGATGTATTTCTGGATGATTATTCCCTGGAAGATCTTCGTGAGGCCTTCCCGGAGACGAGAATCGAGCCGGTGAAGAGCGGAAGCGACTATTACCGCGCACTGCATGACTGGAGGAACTACCACAAGAAGCGCGATACGGAAGCGGATTACATGTGGCAGAGCAATGCAGGGTATACGAAATCATGAAAGGGGTGCATAGGGATGAGCAAGCCGATCGTGGCAATTGTCGGAAGGCCAAATGTGGGAAAATCGACGCTGTTCAACAGGATTGGGCAAAAGCGTGTCTCCATCGTTGACGATATGCCGGGAGTGACCAGGGACAGGATCTATTTGGACGCGGAATGGCTGCAGCATGAGTTCACCATGATCGATACGGGCGGCATTGAATTCGATGAGAGCAACCATATCCTGTCATCCATGCGGAAGCAGGCATCCATTGCCGTGGAGGAAGCCGATGTCATCGTCTTTGTGGTGGATGGACGTGCGGGGCTGACTTCCTCGGACGAGGAAGTGGGGCGGCTCCTGAGGGGCGCAAAAAAACCCGTGGTTCTGGCTGTGAACAAGGTAGACAGCCCGCAGCGGGAAATGGATATCTATGAATTCTATCAGATGGGCTTGGGCGACCCCATCGGGATATCCGCCTCAAACGCGCTGAACCTGGGGGATTTGCTGGATGCCGTCGTGGCGGCCTTCCCAGAGGAGACGTAGGAGGAAAAGGACGAGGATGAGATTTGCATTGCGGTCATTGGGCGGCCCAATGTGGGAAAATCCTCGATGGTCAACAGGATTCTCGGGGAGGACCGGGTCATTGTGAGCGATGTCCCCGGCACTACAAGGGATGCCATTGACACCCACTTTACCAAGGATGGGACGAAGTTCACGCTCATCGACACGGCAGGCATGCGCCGCAAGGGGAAGATCGAGGATGCGGTGGAGCGGTACAGCGTCATACGGTCCCTGCGCGCCATCGACCGGGCGGATGTGGTCCTCATGATGATCGATGCCTCGGAGGGTATCAACGAGCAGGACAAGAAGATTGCCGGCTATGCCCATGATTCCGGCAAGGGGGTGGTCATTGTCGTCAACAAATGGGATATCTATCCCGACAAGGATGACAAGTCCACCTTGCGTTTCACGGAGGAATTGCGGGACGAGATCGGCTTCCTGCAATACGCCCCGGTCCTGTATGCCTCGGCGCTGACCGGGCAGAGGGTCAACCGCGTGACGGAGCTGGTGAAGTATGTGGCGGAGCAGCAGTCCATGCGCATCAAGACCAGTGTGCTGAACGAGCTCGTCCGCGATGCGGTGTCGGTGAATCCGCCGCCCATGCACAAGGGGCGGCAGCTCAAGATTCTGTTCATGACACAGACGGGCATCTGCCCGCCGAAATTCATCATCTTTGTCAACGATGCGAATCTCATGCATTTTTCGTATCTGCGATTCATCGAGAACCGCTTGCGGGAGAGCTATGGCTTCGAGGGAACGCCCCTCCGCTTTGTGGTGCGCAACCGTGAGGAAAGGGAGGAATGAGGAATGGATGTGGTCATTGCCGTTCTGTTGAGTTACTTGCTTGGTTCCATCCCCAATGGCCTGGTTTGCGGGAAGGCGCTTTGGGGGGTGGACCTTCGGGAGCATGGCAGCCGTAACATCGGCGCGACAAATGCCTGGCGCACTTTGGGAAAGGGCCCGGGGACCGTCATATTTTTGCTGGACTTCCTCAAGGGATTTCTCAGTGTCTGGCTGGGGTTGCATCTTGTTGGCACGCCGCTTTCCATGGTTCTCTGCGGAATTTTTGCCATACTGGGGCATTCCTGTTCCGTTTTCCTCAAGTTCAAGGGAGGGAAGGGGGTCGCCACGGGACTTGGTGTCATTGCGATGCTGATGCCGTCCGTTACGATGGTGGTGTTCCTCCTTTGGCTTGGGATTGTCTACGCGACGAAATATGTTTCCCTGGGCTCCTGCGTGGCGGCGGTTTTCGTGCCAATCCTGGCATGGGTTTCCGGCAGCCCTGCGGAATACATCGCCTTCGGCGTGCTGGCGGCAGTCCTTATCGTTGTCAGGCATCAGGCGAACATCGTCCGCCTGATGAACGGGACAGAGAGCAAAATCAAGGCGGGGCACAGGTGAGCCCGGATGGGGTTTTGATACTTTATTTTATACTTTTTTATTATACGGACTATAGACATGATGAATGATTCTATGATATGATTTTTTACAAGAGAATACGGGGTTCTTGAGGCGGAGTCTGGTCAACAAGGGCTCCGTCTGTCTTTATGTGCAGAGGGTATTTTTTAGGAGGCGATGTTATGGAAGTTTTGGCGGCTACAGTTTTTGTCCTGATGTATGCTGTGATCGTGTCGGAGAAGATTCACCGTACGGTTGTGGCGATGCTGGGCGCGGTCATCATGATGCTGTCCGGCATCTTGTCGATTGACACGGCACTGCATCATGTGGATTTCAATACTTTGGGACTGCTGGTTGGCATGATGATTCTTGTGGGAGTCACAAGCCATACGGGATTGTTTGATTTTGTTGCCATCTGGGCGGCGAAGAAGGCAAATGCGGAGCCGAAGAAGCTTCTGACCTATCTTGCCATCATCACGGCAGTCTTCTCGGCATTCCTCGACAATGTGACGACAGTGCTCCTCATGGTGCCTGTGACCTTCAGCATCACGCAGAAGCTGCACTTGAAGCCGATGCCCTTCCTGCTCACGCAGATCCTGGCATCGAATATCGGCGGCACGGCAACCCTCATCGGCGATCCGCCGAACATCATGATCGGTAGCGCGGTGAAGGAGCTCACCTTCATGGCATTCATCGAGAACCTCGCACCTATTGCTATCATCAATATGATCATCGTGATCTTCATCATGGAGTTTGTCTACAAGAACAGTCTCAAGACGAAGCCGGAGCTCCAGGCAGAGGTTATGTCCATGGATGCCAGCAAGGCGCTTAAGGACAGGAAGCTCCTGCGCCGCGCCCTCTTTGTTCTTGGCCTTACGATCCTTGGATTCTTCACCCACTCCATGACTCATATCGAGTCCTCTCTCATGGCCCTCACGGGCGCGTTCCTGCTGCTCCTCCTGGCGGGCGGCAGCCATCATCTCGTGGAATCTGCCATGAAGTCGGTGGAATGGGCGACCATCTTCTTCTTCATCGGTCTGTTCATTGCCGTTGGCGGCCTCATCGAGACGGGCATCATCGGCTCTTTGGCACAGAAGGCTGTGGAGCTCACGGGCGGGGATGTTACCATGACCTCGCTGCTGGTATTATGGCTCAGTGCCATCGTGTCCTCGGTGCTTGACAATATTCCCTTCGTGGCGACCATGATTCCTTTGATCCAGAACATGGGAGCCATGGGTGTCTCGAATCTCGATCCTGTCTGGTGGAGCCTGGCTCTCGGTGCCTGCCTGGGCGGCAACGGCACCCTGGTGGGAGCTTCCGCGAACCTCATCGTGGCAGGGCTTGCAGCAGAGCGCGGCGTGAACATCACCTTCATAAAGTATTTCAAGGTTGGTTTCCCCGTGATGCTGCTCACCATCGTTCTTTCCACGGTCTATGTGTACCTGCGTTATCTGCTTTGATTGGAATTTGATTGAAAGAAAGGCTGCCGATGCCCTTATGGGGCTTCGGCAGTTTTTCCTGCATTATGAAGAATTTAATGGGAGTGTGTCATGTGATAAATGAGAATGGGAAGCCGGAACTTCCAAATCTGCAATGGTTTCCGGGGCATATGAAGAAGGCCCGCCGGATCATTGAGGAAAATCTGAAATTGGTGGATGTGGTGATCGAACTCCTGGATGCGAGGATTCCCATGAGCAGCGCCAATCCGATGCTGCAGGAAATCATTGAGGGGAAGCCTCGGGTTGTGGCCTTGAACAAGTCGGATTTGGCGGATGCCGCCATGACACGGAGGTGGATGGACTATTTCCGTGAACAGGGGGTTCCTGCGGCAGCCATCGATTCGGTGAAGGGGGCTGGAATCAAGCAGTTGGTCAGGCTGGTGGAGGAACTGGCGCGCCCAAGGACGGAGAAACTGGTGAGCAAGGGGGCGAGGGCGCGATCTGCACGATGCATGATTCTTGGAATCCCGAATGTGGGGAAGTCGTCCCTCGTCAATCGTCTGGCCGGGGCAGCCAAGGCAAAGGCTGCGGACAAGCCGGGGGTGACACGGGCGAAGCAGTGGATCCGGATCGGGGCGAACCTTGAGCTTCTGGATACGCCGGGCATTCTTTGGCCGAAATTTGAGGATATGACGGTGGGATTGAAGCTGGCCTTCACAGGCGCCATCAAGGACGAAATCTACGATTTGGAACAGGTGGCGGCACTCTTGCTGGAGACCTTGCGCCGCGACTATCCCGAGCGCCTTGTCGAGCGGTTCAAGCTGGGGGAGGATTTGCCGGAGGGGGGGCAGGAACTTCTGGAGGCCATCGGGAAAAAGAGAGGATGCCTGCTGAAGGGCGGCATCATAGATATAGAAAAGGCGCAGCATATCGTCATGTCGGAATTCCGTTCCGGCAAGCTGGGATGTGTGACCTTGGATGAAATACCCCAAGTTGAAAAAAAAGTTGACGGGTGATTTAATGGATTTGGCAAAAATGACGATAAAAGAGATAGAGAGTATTCTCGTTCAAGGAGAAGCCGACCAGGATTTTTTGGAGGCATGCTCCCAGGATGGGCGCAAAGCCCTTCAGCGCCTGGTTCGCCGGTATGAACGGGAATTGCAGGAAAAGAAGCGCCTTGCCGCCCTCTACCATTTTGAGGAGCTTGCGGCAGCAGAGGGATTGGAGATCGTGGCCGGGGTGGATGAGGCCGGGCGGGGACCCTTGGCGGGTCCGGTATCGGTGGCAGCGGTAATCCTTCCCAGAGGGCTGTTCCTGCCGAAGCTCAACGATTCCAAGAAGCTGTCCCCCAAGGCGAGAGATGAGCTTTATGATTTGATCCAGGAAAAGGCCGTGGCAATCGGGGCTTCTTTCGTGGATGCCAGGACCATCGATCGCGTGAATATCTATCAGGCAACCATCAATGGCATGTATGAGGCCATTTTTGCCCTTTCGCCCCAGCCACAGAAGGTGCTCATTGACGCAATGCCGCTGGACAATCTGCCCATGCCGTCCCTTTCCATCGTCAAGGGCGATGCGAAATCGGCCTCCATTGCGGCGGCGTCCATCGTTGCGAAGGTTCGGCGTGACCGCCTGATGGAAGAGTATGACCGGGAGTACCCTGCCTATGGATTCGCACGCCACAAGGGGTACGGGACGGCAGAGCATATCCGTGCGATTGAGGAATACGGGCCTTGCCCGATCCATCGTCTTTCCTTTGAACCAGTTCATTCCCTTGCCCTGCGGAAGGGGATGATTTGACCTTATTTTCGTGGAGGTGCAGGATTCATGCCCATGGAAACCAATATGCCCCTTGGCATACGCCCTATACAGCGTCCAACTACGCCGTCCGGCACGGAAGGTGTCAGCCGGCGCGGCGACGGGGGAAGTTCCTCGGCGTTCAGTCCCAGGACGAATGTGGCAATACAGACAGCCATTGATGATATGGCGGGAATCCTTTCCAAGATTTCCAGCAGCCAG
>JAFSWY010000420.1 GCA_017444295.1 Selenomonadaceae bacterium
GCCGTGGTCATGGATTTGCTGAAGAAGGACATCAAGCCCCGTGACATCATGACACGGGAGGCCTTTGAGAATGCCATCACCGTGGATATGGGAATTGGCGGTTCTTCCAATACGGTGCTGCACCTTACGGCGATTGCCCATGAGGCGGGGATTGATATCCCTGCGCCGCTCTTCGATGAGATCAGCCGCCGGACGCCTTATATCACGAAACTGAGTCCTGCGGGCAAGCATCATATGCAGGATCTGGATGAGGCCGGAGGAATCTCGGCGGTCATGCATGAGCTTTCCAAGAAAAATCTTTTGCATCTCGATGCCATGACGGTGACGGGGCCTTTGCGGGATCGCATCAAGGATGCCGAAATCGAGCGTCCGGATGTCATCCACAGCGTGGAGGAGCCCTATCGCAAGACGGGCGGCATCGCCATCCTGCAGGGGAATATCTGCCCGGATTACGCGGTGGTCAAGGCCTCGGCAGTCAGCGAGGACATGCTGGTTTACAAAGGCACGGCCCGTTGCTTCAATTCCGAGGAAGACGGGGTGAATGCCATTATGGATGGGAAGATCCATGATGGCGACGTGGTGGTCATTCGCTACGAAGGGCCGAAGGGCGGCCCCGGAATGCAGGAGATGCTCAATCCCACGGCGGTCATCACGGGGATGGGGCTCAAGGTCGCACTCATCACGGATGGACGTTTCAGCGGAGCCAGCCAGGGAGCATGCATCGGCCATATCTCGCCGGAAGCCATGGCAGGCGGTGTCATCGCCCTCATTGAGGATGGGGATATCATCTCTATTGACATCCCGAACCGCAAGCTGGAACTGGAGGTCAGCGACGAGGAGTTGAAGAAGCGCAGGGAGAACTGGGTATGCCCGGAGCCGAAAATCAAGACGGGCTATCTCTCCCGTTACGCAAAGCTCACCACGTCCGCCAGCACGGGGGCTGTAGTGAAGTAACTGTTGGTTTCTTGTATGAAAAGAGGCTGACGCAGGAAGCAGGATTTGCTTCTGCGTCAGCCTTTTTATTTTTGGGTCAGCACGCCCTATTTGAATCAGAAATGCAGCTTGTTCTTTATGCGGTCCACGGCGCGCAGGGTATTCTCCCTGTCGCCGAAGGAAGTGAGGCGGAAATATCCCTCGCCACAGGGACCGAAGCCTGCGCCGGGGGTTCCCACCACATTGATTTCCGTGAGGAGTTTGTCAAAGAAGTCCCATGAGGGCATGTTGTCCGGTGTCTTGAGCCAGATGTAGGGGGCATTCACGCCGCCATAGGCAGTGAGGCCCACAGCCTGAAGCCCTTCCCGGATGATGCGGGCATTCTCCATATAGTAGGAGATCGTTTCCCTGATCTGCTTTTGCCCCTCTTCTGTGTAGATGGCGGCAGCGCCCCGTTGCACGATATAGGCGGTACCGTTGAATTTTGTGGTATGGCGCCGGTTCCAGAGCTTGTTGAACTGGACGCGGGAACCATCGGCTGCCATCCCGGTGACGCTCTTTGGGATGACCGTATAGCCGCAGCGTGTCCCGGTGAACCCTGCGGTTTTCGAGAAGGAACGGAATTCGATGGCAACGTCCTTTGCTCCCTCGATTTCATAGATGGAGCGGGGAACATCTTTTTCCGTGATGTAGGCGGCATAGGCAGCGTCAAAGAGGATCACGGCATCGTTATTCCTTGCATAATCCACCCATTTCGTCAGTTCCTTGCGGCTGAGGGTAGTTCCTGTGGGATTGTTGGGACAGCAGAGATAGACCATGTCAACTTTCTCGTCGGGAAGCTCCGGGGCAAAGTTGTTTTTTGCTGTGCAGGGGAGATAGGTGACCCTGGCAAAATGGCCATCCGCCTGCAGATCGCCCGTGCGTCCCGCCATGACGTTCGTGTCAAGGTAGACAGGATAAACCGGGTCGGTGATGGCAACCTTGCAGTCTGTGGAAAAGATTTCCTGTATATTGCCACAGTCGCTCTTGGAGCCATCGCTGACAAAAATTTCGTCGCTCCCGATATCGATGCCGTTTTTCTTGTAATTATTTTCGATGATGGCCTGGATGAGGAAATCATAACCCTGTTCCGGGCCGTAACCCCGGAAGGTATCGGCATGTGCC
>JAFSWY010000052.1 GCA_017444295.1 Selenomonadaceae bacterium
TCACCGGATCCAGAACCTCATCGTCCTCAATCACGGTGCCAAAGCTCCATCCAACAGAGGGCATGGGAGCATAGGCGAAATAATAAACCTCCCCGTCCACCTCTATGGACATGACACCGCTTTCCCCTGCGATCATGCGGCGGGCCGCCTCTGCCACGCTGGGGCTTGCAATTTGCCGCAGGTCAGGGGCTTCCAGCGCTGCCGCAAGGATTCCTTTCTTTTCGGAGGAAAACAGCACCCTTCCCTTTCTGTCAAGGACAAAGCTGATGCCATCCTTCCCACTGACAGCATCCTTCACCACATCCTCGCCAACCATGGCCACTTCCCTGTCAATATACCGTGCCTTGACTTCCGCTGTCTTCCGAAGCCGCTCCTTGGCGTATTTTTCCGCATAGCCCCCCATAGATTCCGTCAGGAAGGTATCCAGGACATTCTCCTGCTCCGTCATGGAGCTCATGGCCGAACGCAGGCCGTAAAAAGCCACTGCCCCCACCGTCAGGACTGCAACCATGACACTGGACAATACCAACAGTGACACCCGTCCGCGAATCGATAACTTCACCATTGGCTCCCCCCTTGCAGACAGATGACACTCAAACCACCAAAAAATTCACAATATAATAATATCGTAAAACAAATCATTTGGCAAGAAAAAGCCCCTGAATTCATCCATCCCGGGAGAATTCAAGGGCTTGATCCTGCTTACACAATATTACTTTCCAACGACCCAGCTCACCACGTAGATTGCCAGGGGAATCGTCACACAGGCGATGCCGATGAAATCGATGTAGACGCCCGTGCGGATCATCTTGGTGATGGGAATATAGCCGCTGGCGTAGACAATCGCGTTGGGAGGTGTCGAGACCGGCAGCATGAAGCCCAGGGATGCAGAAAGGGCAATGCCCACAGAAACGGGAATCGGGCTGATCCCTGCAGAGATCGCCGCCGTGATGGCCAAGGGACCGATCATGTTCGTTGCCGCCGTATGGCTCGTAAGCTCCGACAGGAGGAGCGCCATGACCGAAAAGATCGCCACCATGGCAATCTGGGAAGGCTCGCCGCCCATGCTGCCCACAATGAGGTCGCCAACCCAGCTGGAAAGCCCCGTCTTGTACATCATGCCGCCCATGGCAAGGCCGCCGCCAAAGAGAATGAGGGTGCCCCACTCGATGCCCTCCATGGCCTCCTTCCAGGTCAGCGTGAACTCACGCTTGGAGAAATTGACGGGCAGGATGAAGAGCAGAAGCGCTCCCGCCATCGCCGCCACCGCCTCCGGAAACAAGCGGTTGTACATTGCCAGCATCGGGTCCCCCGAACCGAAGGCAATGGAAAGGAATCCCGGCGTGATCCAGAGGACCACTGCCACGAGGAATGCAACCAGCGTGTTTTTCTGGGCGCGGGTCCATCCGCCAAGCTCCCTGATACGCGCACGGATGAATTCCTCCGCCCCGTCGATGCGGTCCACATCCGCCGGGAACATGTGCGAAAGCACGATGTAGGCGATGATGAAATAGAACACCATGGCAATGAAGCCCCAGACCATCCACTGGAAGAAAGAGATATGAATGTCGGCCATCTGCCCAAGGAAGCCGAGCATGATGAGGTTCGGAGGCGTCCCGATGGGCGTCAGCACACCGCCGATGGAACAGGAATAGGCCGTCATGAGCATGAGGCCCGTCGCGTATTTGTACTCATTGAGGTCAATATTGCGCCCATTGGCCGCGAACATCTCCTTGATGGAGTTCAGGAGGCCAAGGCAGATGGGAAACATCATCGCCGCCGTCGCCGTGTTGCTGACCCAGCCGGAGCAAAGTGCCGCCGCGAGGCCAATGGCCAGGAAGATCCGCTTGGGATTCGAGCCTACCCAGGAACGGGACAAGAGCCAATAGGCAAACCGCTTGTCCAGCCCATGGGACATCATGGCCTTGGCGAGAATGAACCCGCCCATGAAAAGAAAGATCATCGAGTTTGCAAAGGCAGAAAACGCCGTCCCCACCGGCACAACCCCCGTAACAACCGCCAGTGTCGGCCCGATGAGCGAGGTCACGGGAATGGGAACAGGCTCCGTGATCCACCAGAGCGCCACAAGCACCATGATGGCAAGGAGCTTGTGCGCCTCAAGCGTAAGCCCGTCAATCGGCGTGAGGAATACGAGGACTGCCAGTATCGGCGCCCCGAAAAGTCCAATCGTCCTGCGCTTCCGGTCAAAGGCCTGCTCTGCTTCCTTGACCCGTTGCGCCTCATCACTCGCATTATCCATGAAGTGTCCCTCCTTACACATTCAATAGAACATTACTGCCACCCGATCCGGTTCAGCGTCCTCTGCACCAGCCGCTCCGCATGCTTCTCTGCAAGCTCCGCCGATGCAACGGCAGGATGCTTTTCCCGCTCCGGATCCTGCTCTTCTTCGGCACTCCGATGGAACCCCATCTCCTTGAGTGTCTTCTTCACGATCTTGTGCGCCCGTTTTTCAGCGATGGTTGCCGTCTTGCAGGCAGCCACTGCCGGATGCTCGCCCGATGCCTTTTTCTTCTTGTGCTTGTGCCACTTGTCCATATCGTTGCCTCCTTCCTTCGGATAATCCCATAGGCCTGTTTCTCTATCTTCCTCCCACATTCCTTCTTTGATACGAAAAAAAATCGGCAGGATTCCAAAAAGAACCCTGCAAAAAAAGAGAACATCTCTGAATCACAAGATATCGATATATTCGCCGCTCAAAGCCTTGTTCATGCTGCGCACGGCACAGAATTTCCCGCACATGCTGCAGGTATCGCTGTGGTCGCTCTCCGGCATGCGGCTCCCGCGGATGGCCTTCGCCGTGTCGGGATCCAGTGCGCAGTCGTATTGCGCATCCCAGTCCAGCTTCCTGCGGGCCTCTGCCATGCGGTCATCCGCATCCCTGGCTCCCGGGATGCCCTTGGCAATATCAGCGGCATGGGCGGCGATCTTCGAGGCAATGATGCCCTGGCGCACGTCATCCACATTCGGCAGGGCAAGATGCTCCGCCGGCGTCACATAGCAGAGGAACGCGGCGCCGTTCATGGCGGCAACAGCCCCGCCGATTGCTGCCGTGATATGGTCATAGCCGGGGGCAATATCGGTCACCAGCGGCCCGAGAACATAGAAGGGCGCTCCCATGCAGATGCTCTTCTGCACCTCCATGTTTGCCGCAACCTGATTCAGGGGCACATGGCCGGGTCCCTCCACCATGACCTGCACATTATGTGCCCAGGCCCGCTTCGTCAGTTCTCCCAGCCGCACCAGTTCCTCCATCTGGCAGACATCCGTGGCATCCGCCAGACAGCCGGGACGGCAGGCATCCCCCAAAGAAACCGTGACATCATATTCCTCGCAGATATCCAGGATTTCATCGAAATGCTCAAAAAAGGGATTTTCCTCCCCTGTCATGCTCATCCATGCAAAGACAAGGCTTCCCCCGCGGCTCACGATGTTCATCTTCCGCTTATGCTCCCGAATCTGCCGAATGGTGCTTCTGGTGATGCCGCAGTGAAGCGTCACGAAATCCACCCCGTCCTCCGCATGGAGCCGGACCACATCAACGAAGTCCTGCGCTGTAAGCGTCGCCAGGTCCCTTTGGTAGTGGATGACGCTGTCATAGACGGGAACCGTTCCGATCATGGCAGGGCATTCCTGCGTCAGCTTCCGGCGAAAAGGCTGCGTATCCCCATGGCTGGAAAGGTCCATGATGGCCTCCGCCCCCAAATGGACTGCGCTCATGACCTTCTCCATCTCCATGTCGTAGTCCTTGCAATCCCTCGACACCCCGAGATTGACATTGATCTTCGTGCGAAGCATGCTGCCGACGCCCTCCGGCTCAAGGCATTTATGGTTCCGGTTGGCGCAGATGACAACCTTCCCCTCTGCCATGAGCTTCATCAAGGCTTCCGGCTGCATATTCTCCTTTTTTGCCACGGTCTCCATTTCCCGCGTGAGAATCCCTTTTCGCGCCGCATCCATCTGCGTCGTGTACTGTCTTTCCATTGCATCTCCTCCTAAGAACCTGTTTAGTATCACACCATAGCAGGTCTGACGGGTCTTTTTCCGCCTGCCTGTGTCAGCAAAAACTTGACGTAGCTCTGCTACGACTGCATTTTTGCTTCCTTGTCAGACGAAAAAATCCCTCGCCAGCCCCACTACGGCTTAGATACGAAACAGGTTCAAAATAAATGCTGCAAAGATGCCTTTCGGAAAGCGCTCTTTGCAGCCTATCTATCTATCTCCCTACGTTGACATTATCCAAATCAGGTCACAGGTCGAAACACACAGTTTCCTCTCAGCCCGTTCACGAGCTCCCATACCATATTCAATTTGTCATCTTCGCTACCGGCGTATCTTCCGATATGCCTTGGGACGGTTCAGCACCTCTGCCAGGGCAACAGCCTGCAGGGCAGTCTGCGGATCCATGAGGATGGGATGGGGCTTCCCTGCCTCGCCGGCAGATGCCTCCATGGCCGTGCCGCTGATTCCTGCACTGTTCCTCAAACCTGCATGCCGGCCCTGCTCTGCGTATTCCTGCCACAGGTTCCGCTTGGGTTGCGACGCAGGCTTCCCGGGAATCTCGTCTTCCTCCTCGCGGTATACCCCATCGGCAGAAGGCACGGGGGGCGCACCCTCCAGGTGCGGAATCTCAAAGTCGATTTCCCTGCGGGGGGCTGCGCCATCCTGCCCCCGGGGAACCTGCTCCGGCATCTGCTCCGGGGTCCCGGGAGGCGGCATCCGCCGCTTCTTGCGCTTGTTCCTGTCGGAAAATATCGTTGCAATGAAATACAAAAAGATGATAAGAAGAATATTTTCCATGTCACTTTACCGGTGCGGGGGGTGCCTGCAGCTTGCCACCGTTTCCTGCGTTGCTGATGGCATTCCGCATATCCGTATCCGCCTGCACATTGTTCAGGTTGTAATAATCCATGACACCCAGCCGGCCTTCCCTGAGGGCTTCTGCCATGGCGTGGGGAACCTCTGCCTGGGCTTCCACGACCTTGGCCTCCATCTCCTGGGTATAGGCCTTCATCTCCTGCTCCTTGGCCACAGCCATGGCACGGCGCTCCTCCGCCTTTGCCTGGGCGATGCGCTTGTCTGCCTCCGCCTGGTCGGTCTGGAGCTCTGCCCCGATGTTGCGGCCCACATCCACATCGGCGATATCAATGGACAGGATTTCAAAGGCAGTGCCTGCATCCAGCCCCTTTCCAAGCACCGTCTTGGAAATGTCATCCGGATTTGCCAGCACATCGGTATGCATCTCGGAGGACCCCACCGTCGTGACGATGCCTTCGCCGACACGGGCAATGATGGTAGGCTCCCCTGCGCCGCCCACCAGCCGGTCGATGTTCGCCCGCACCGTGACACGGGCCTTGATCTTGAGCTCAATGCCGTTTTTTGCCACCGCCGAGACGATCGGCGTCTCGATGACCTTCGGGTTGACGCTCATCTGCACCGCCTCCAGCACATCGCGGCCTGCCAGGTCAATGGCAGCGGAACGCTCGAAGGGAAGGGGAATCTGTGCGCGATGCGCCGCAATGAGAGCATCCACCACCTTGTCCACATTTCCTCCTGCCAGATAATGCGCTTCCAGCTGGTTGACGGACACATCCAGTCCCGCCTTGTTCGCCTTGATGAGAGGCAGGATGATCTTCCCAGGGGGAACGCGGCGCATGCGCATTCCCACAAGCGTCATGATGCTCACGTGGACATTGGCCGCCATCGCGGAAATCCAAAGTCCCACAGGAACAAAGTGCAGGAACACCATGACAAAGATAATCAACAATACCAAAAAGAAACCTGTGCCGAACAACTCCAGCATCAAACCGCCACCTTTCTGACTACCACACGACTCCCATGAACAGCCACAACTTCCACCAGTTCATCCTTGCTGATGAATGCCCCCTCGGAGACCACATCCACCGGTGCGCCATCAATGAGGATGGAACCGGCAGGACGAAGCTCGGTCAGGACTTTTCCCTGCTTCCCGACCAATGTGTCCCGGGACTCCGCGCTCACATAGCCCCGCTGGCTCGTGGACTGGTCGCGAAGGACGATCTTGTTCCAGAGCTTGCTGGAAGGGAGACGCTTCACGATAAGGGCAAACAGCACAATCGCCAGGACAAAGGCTACGAGCATGGCATAGACGGCATTGATATCGCCGCCCAGCGCCAGCACGACACTGTAGAGCATCGCCGCCACGCCGATGCCTGCCAGCAGCCCGACGGTGGGCATGAGGATCTCCACGATGATGAACAATATGCCCGCCAGGAAAATGCCGATCTGGTAAATACTCACCAAACCCTTGATATACTGACTGCCAAAGAACACACCCGCCGCCACAAGCCCCAGCAACACCCCGACGCCAAGCCCTCCTGTCTTGATTTCCACGAAGATTGCCAGGAAGACGATGGCCAGCAGGAGCACCTGCACGGCCGGCATACTCACATACTCCATAAGGATCCCTCCTTTCGGGTATCCCTGCATGCCGAATTAGGGCATGTTGATAAACTCCACCTGCACGCTACAGCGGCCATTTTTCCGCCTGTCTGCGCCCTAGCTCAGCATGCCCTTGACGATACTGTTGACCATCTTGCCATCAGCACGCCCCTTGACCTTCGGCATGAGAACGCCCATGACCTTGCCCATGTCCTTCACGGAAGCAGCGCCCGTCTGCTCCACGGCCTCCTTGACGAGAGCCTTCACCTCATCCTCGGAAAGCTGCTCCGGCAGGTAGGGCAGGAGCACGTCGATCTCCGCCTGGGTTTTCTCCACCAGGTCATCGCGGCCGCCCTTCCTGAACTCCTCCAAAGAGTCCTTGCGCATCTTGAGTTCCTTGCTGATGACAGCGATTACGCCTTCATCATCCAGATCCTTCTTGCCATCGATCTCCGTCTGGCGGATTGCGGAACGCACCATGCGGATGACCGCAAGCCTGTCCTTCTCGTGGGCCTTCATGGCCGCTTTCATATCTTCGGAAATCCTGTCCTTCAAAGACATTTCAAAACCTCCTCAATAGCATAAAAGCACCCACGAATCCATCGCGGGTGCTGACTGCTTAGCCTCTGTACTTGCGCTTGCGCGCTGCCTCAGACTTCTTCTTGCGGCGAACGCTGGGTTTCTCGTAATGTTCACGTTTTCTTACTTCAGCCAGAGTACCAGCTTTCTGGCACGTACGCTTGAAGCGGCGGAGAGCACTATCGATTGATTCGTTTTTGCCAACTTTGACTTCGTTTGCCATGATTCTTCCCCCCCTCCAAGTATTCTTGGGAGAGCCGTGTTTTACAGCCACAGCTATAGTTTTGTATTATACACGAATCTCCCCGGAATGTCAATAGCCAGTACGCCACTGACCAGGGGATTCAAGTTTTGCCATGGGCAAAACATACCAAAGAGGCTGTACATATTCTAACGATGATATGCACAGCCTCTTGCCCTAGTCCCCTTCGACCTCAGTCCTCCCTTTCCGACGCACGGATGGGCTTGCCGAAGATGAGGTTGTCCAGCAGGCCGATGAGCTGGTTGATCTCCGGCTTGGAAATCTGCCCGCTGGCCCCGAGATCCTCGCCCTTGCGGCGCA
>JAFSWY010000421.1 GCA_017444295.1 Selenomonadaceae bacterium
AATACTGGCGGCAACATGACACCTATGTAGGCGGACCGTATAAGATAGGCGAGTCCTTCCCTCTGCGTTTCCGCTACAACTGGGACAGGAAGTCTGTCGCATACATACGTGGAGACAGGTGGCAGGAATGGGATATAAACCATGATTACAGCCATGCTGAGGGGGAGCCGATGATTCCCAACGCAGCTGAGGTTGCTTTCGTATCTGCCTACAATATGCGGTTCTTCGGGGACAAAACTGGCTACAGCCCGGTTTTAAAGCAGCAGAGACGCGTCATAGACGAGAGCCTGTATCGGGCTTTGAGGATATGAGGATTGGCAATGGACAGAAAAAAACTGACACGGGAGCTTGACCTGTATATCAAGCAGAACTATCGCCCGGAAGGATTCAAGTTAAAAGATTTCATAGGGGTTGGCACGGTTGGAGCTACAATTAGCACCCCCATGGGTGGTGCCAAATGGGCATTGTCCTTCTTGCTGGACAAATTGGAGATGACATTCTCCGAAAAATTGATTCAGCTCATTGAGAAAAAGGGGCGCAAGCCCGCCGAGGTCTATGCCAAAGCGGGTGTAACCAAGGCGCATTTCTCCAAAATAAGAGGCGACAAAAGCTATCACCCCACCAAGGAAACGGCTCTCGCCTTTGTCATTGCCCTGCATCTTGACCTCGATGAAGCCGCCGATTTGCTGAAACGAGCCGGATATACCATTTCACACAGCAGCGAGAGCGACATCATTGTGGAGTTCTTTATTGAGCACGGGGTATATAACATTGATGAAATCAACTACCAACTGGACAGTCGCGGTCATCGAACACTGACCAACTGGCGCAAACCCACCGATGAATAAAATTTTTCAAAAGGTTGCCTGCTAGGCAACCTTTTCTATTTTTCTGTGGTTTATAATATCCCCATAGATGGAAAAAACTATATGGGACGGGCTTTCGTGAAAATTTTCCGCTTTGACGAAAAAATTTTAAAGGTTGCCTACCAGGCAACCTTTTGGAAGTAAACCTGATTTATACTGTTCTTGTTCGAGGCAATGAACGACAAACAGATTGGAGGAGATTTTATGAGCTGGTGGAAAAATGGGTTGCTTTTGGCAGCCGGCGGGGTTGCAGGACTGGCACTTGCGGCATGGCTGGAATCGGAGGGGAAGCCCGATCGGTGGGACTACGATGAGGAAATGGAGCGTGCGAAAATCAAGGCGTTCAAGGCGGATGGTATGAAGATTTTGGTAGAGAAAGTAAAGAGTGAAGCCGAGTGGGCGATGGAGGAATGTACCACCGACGAGGAGCGGGAGGCTGTTTACGCCGAGGTTGAGGAATCCATCCGCAAACTCCAAGCCTCTCTTGCCAAGCGTGGCGAGAAGATTATTGCCGATCTCAAGGCGCAAGTTGCCGAAGCGCGGATAAACGAGGAAGGCAATACCTCCGACAACGAGGACTCTTCAGAGAGCGACAAGGAAGATGCTGTTCGTCACTTCAAAAGCACCATGGAGGACTTGACCAAATCCTTGGACGACACGCTGGCATCCTTAAAGCCGGAGCCTAACCCTGCCGTATGATGATTGGGGATGAGTCTGGGAGGTGCATATAATGAAGGAAAAAGTTAGTGAGGAAGATTTTCGTGACATCGACATGGGTAAGTACGCTGAGGACTACTCCGATGACGGGCTATGGGACAAGATACGAGACAATGTGACTTCCATTGGACTTACCCTTATCTACAAGGCGTTGCAACTGTACTATGTCGCCCAATCCCCAAATTGCCCCATGAAGGTTAAGGCCGGTATCTATGCCGCCTTGGGATATTTGATTTCTCCCATTGACCTCATCCCTGACTTCACGCCTGTTGTTGGTTATGCCGATGATGCCACGGCCATTGGCATGGCGATTCTATTGGCACAGATGTACATTACGGAGGACATAAAGGCGCAAGCAAGAGGAAAAATCAAAGACCTGTTCGGCATGAAAGCACTGGCGAAACTTGAGAGTGACGGGGAGATAGGCTAAATCGTGTGAACGAGAGGGGGTAGCCCCATGAGGGGATATACGTATTTTGCCATGGCAGTTATGGTTTATACGAGACCTAATACCGGGAGGTGAGGAAAATGGCCGCTACCTTGCTCAATACGCTCATATCAGGATTGAAGGGCAATCGAACCCGCCGGAGCCAGCAGCCTCGGGAAGTTGCATACGGCGATGTGGTCTGCGTGGAGAGTGATTTCCTAAAGCGGTACGCTATATGGACGGGAGAAAATTTCATCCTGTACGGTGAGGACAGATCCGGCAGGGATATTGTCCACGAGGAGTCCTTCCGTGGCTTTCTGCATGGAATAGAGTATTTTGCCATCTGCGAATTTCCCAAAGAGTACGGCAGACCAACGGAATGGGAGCAACCGTCTCCCGTGTCCTCCGTGCTCATGCCGCAGGAAAAGCTGTGGCGGCTATTGGAACGAGGACGAAAGGCAAGGGAATATCGGTGCTACACGCCCCATGAAACCGTGCGCCGCGCCAAGAGCAAGCTGGGGCAAGGCGGGTATCTTACCAGCGAGCACTTCGCTATGTGGTGCAAGACGGGCATCGCCGAGTCCCATGAGCTTGAGTCTATCCGGGACTTTTGGGAGCGCATGATAGTCTACTGATGTCGGCGACAGCAGAGGATACGCACTAAATTTTTCAAGACAGCTTCACAATTTACATGAATCTGGCAGGAATACGAGGAAATGTGTAGAAATGATAAGAAAGAGGAGGAATGTAGCGATGAACCTAAAGGAAGCCTTTCAGGCGCAGAATAAAATCGGCGAATTGATGACGTACATCACACGCTATCTGTCCGAATCGGACAATGTGATGACCATCACAGAGAAACATCTCCGCAGCAAGGCTCTGGCGGGGCAGCAGGATGACACCGTGGATGTCAGCCGGAAAGCTGACGAGGGCTTCGATGTAGGGCGACTGCTCGGTATCTGGCAGGAACTCATGGGGGAGAAGGAACGCTTGGGTGCGGCTATCGGCAAAGCCAAGGGGGGCATGGAATTTAACCTCGATGCGGCTGTGGATGCCAACAAGAGCCGTCGTGCGTTCCTCGGCATGTTGCAGGAGCTTGCGAATCGCAAAAGCTCCCACGAACTTCAAAAGGGCGAGGGACGTGGCTATGTGTTCAACAACGATGGCAACCAGACTTCCTACTGCTACGACATCGACCGCATCCTAACCATCGACTACGACCGGAACATGGTGCGCAATATGGTCAAGGAACTGAACCGCACCTCGGACGAGGTGTCCATCAAGATAGATGAGGCTCTTTTGCAAACGCAGGTGGAGTATGCGCCGAAATTCGACCTTGCCGGAGAGAATCAGTTTATTCTCGAAGAACTTATGGCAAAGTGATATACGGGCGGCTGCTGGCGCAAAAGCGTTGCATCCTGCGACTGCGCCAGCACTTTGGTCTAATGACCGTCGCAGCCGCTTGGAGAGGGACAGGCATCGGAGGGACTTCGGTTCAGGTGTGGATGAACTATGAGCCCACACAACATATGGCTGTCGGCCAACTAAAAAAGATGATAAATGGCGGCTCCGGGACTCCTCCGGCGGCATTTTAATTAGCCCAAAGAGTCCCGCGCCAATACGCATCATCCATCGTGCTGTCGCCATTCGTTCTTCGAGATGCCGTCATCGCCGACATACACCAATCCAATACTACGTTTCGCCCATTCGGAAATGCTCCCTTGAGGGGCAATGAGCAACGATTACGCCGCACACCTTTGCCTTGACATCGGTGTGCGGCAATAGGAGAAACTTTGGTGGCTGTCTCTCTCCAAACGGCTGATGAAAATTGACACATTGTTGCCGAAAGGAATACGAAATGGACAATGAAACGCAAAAAAAATCCGCCGATGAGCGGCTAGAGGACTGCCTGACCCTCGCAGATCTCCATGATGCCTTTACTCTGCGCGAACTGGTGGTTCTTGCTCAGGACGGACTTTTGGAAAAGTGGCTAAACAACAACCTGCTGGAATCCCAAGCGCAGATGCTGTCGAGCGTCCGTGGTCACAGCGGTGATGCTGTATTGCTGGCCTTGTGCAATGTGCTTGACGTAGATGTGACGAAACTCTCCGATTATGAGGCCGGGCAAATAACCCGCGCCGTAGAGCGTGAGCGGGAAAAAAGCAAGCGTGAGCGGGAGTGCGGCAAAGACGGCAAAATCGTCACAAACCAAGGTGAGCTTGTGGAAGCTCTGGCCGATGAAGATACGAAAAAAGTTTATCTGTATAACGAAACATTTTCCATTCCCCTAAACAGGGGACATATCACATACGATGGTCGCGGCAATGCCTTAATCAATATTTTGGCACAGGGAGATACGGTTCTCGATTTTGACGGCAACGAGGTCTATTTCTATAATCTGA
>JAFSWY010000422.1 GCA_017444295.1 Selenomonadaceae bacterium
ATTTTGGAGACGGGGTTCCCGTCTCTTTTTCGTTGCAATATCCTGCAATTTCTCATGGGGGTGCCGTTTCCTGCTTTTCTTGCATTGCCAGATATGTTAGAATAGAAAAAATGGAAGGGAGGGTGTCCTATGCAGCGGAAGAATCGTGTTCAATGGGTGCGATTGCTTTTTGACCGCTATGCGGATACCGTTCTCCCGATTCTCCTGATTTTTCTGGATTATTCCATGATTGTCCTGGCGGAGCTTTTGGCCTATGGATTGCGCCGCCATTGGCTTCCCAATGCGGATGCAGGCTTCTATGTGCCGCCTGTGTACCTCTATGTGATTGTGCCTACGATCTTCCTCTGCTTTCTGCGGTCCACGGATGCACATATGCGAAGCACCCCTTTCTGGCAGATGGCCCAGAATGTCTTCTGGGCGGTCTTTTACAGCCTGCTTACCATCATCATGCTCATGTATTTTGGGAAGGTGGCTGAGGTGGTGTCCCGCCTGTTCGTTGGCATGACGGGATGCTTCGTCTTTGTCTTCATCCTTGTGGCGCGGTACTTTTTCAAGCAGTACATCAACCGCCGAAGGATTTTCCAGATTCCGGTTCTTTTTGTCGGGGCGGGCAAGACGGCCAGGCTCCTGCTGGATGCTTTTGAGGAGGACACGGGATTTGGCTACAAGGTCATCGGCTTTATCGAGGATAACCCGGAGCAGTCTCCGATTGCCGATCGGGTGCGTGTTTTGGGACGTTTTAATAATATTGAACGGGTCATTCAGATGACGAAGGTGCAGAATGTCATTGTTACGGTGCCGGGGCTTTCCGCGACGGAGCAGGTGGCATTGGTCAACCGCATCCAGCCCTTGGTGAAGAATGTCTCCTTTGTGCCGGATCTCATCGGGACGCCGGTGGGAGCCATCGACATCGAGACCCTTGTGGACTCAAAGCTCATGCTGCTGCGGGTGCGGAACAACCTTGCCCGCTGGTACAATCGCCTGGCAAAGCGCATCTTTGATATCGTCGTGAGCCTTTGTGGGATGGTCTTTGTTTTGCCGCTGGGAATCTGCCTGGCTCTTGTCATCTACATCGACAATCCCGGTCCCGTGCTTTTTTCCCATCGCCGCATCGGGCAGCATGGGAAGGAGTTCCCCTGCTACAAGTTCCGCTCCATGGTGACGAATGCAGGCGAGGTATTGGAGCAGCATCTTGCCGCCCATCCGGAGGCGCGGGAGGAATGGGAACGGGACTTCAAGCTCAAGGACGATCCCCGCGTGACCCGCGTAGGACACATTCTCCGAAAGACCAGTCTCGATGAGCTGCCGCAGCTCCTCAATGTACTCAAGGGGGAAATGAGTCTTGTGGGGCCGCGGCCCATCGTGCAGGCGGAGATTGCGAAGTACGGGGACTATTTCCACGATTTCTGCCTGGTGCCCCCTGGCATCACCGGCATGTGGCAGGTGAATGGCAGGAGCGATACCACCTATGAGGAGCGCGTGCAGATGGATTCCTGGTACGTCAGGAACTGGTCGGTCTGGATTGACATCGTCTACCTTCTGAAGACGGTGAAGGTCGTGTTCAGCGGGAAAGGAGCCTACTGATATGCGCGTGGCGATTGTCTGTGACTGGCTGGTGACCTTTGCGGGTGCGGAGAAGGTGCTGGAACAGATCGTGAAGCTGTATCCTGAGGCAGACCTCTTTGCCGTGGTGGACTTTCTTTCCGATGGGGACAGGGAGCGCATCGGCGGGAAATCTGCCCGCACCTCCTTTATCCAAAACCTGCCCGGGGCGAAGAAGCGCTACCGCTCCTATCTTCCCCTCATGCCCCTTGCAGTCGAGCAATTGGATCTCTCGGGCTACGATCTGGTCATTTCCAGTTCCCATGCCGTGGCAAAGGGGGTGCTGGTGGGCCCGGACCAGTTTCATATCTCCTATGTGCATTCGCCCATCCGTTACGCCTGGGACATGCAGCACCAGTATCTCAGGGAAAGCGGCATGGATCATGGCATCAAGGGCTGGATGGCGCGGTGCATCATGCATTACATGAGGCTTTGGGACGTCCGCACGGCAAACGGAGTCGATGCTTTCATCGCGAATTCCAGCTTCATTGCCCGCCGCATCGGGAAATGCTACCGGCGGGAGGCGACGGTCATCCATCCTCCGGTGGACATAGGGAAGTATTCCCTTTGTGCGGACAAGGAGGACTATTATATCACGGCATCCCGCATGGTGCCCTACAAGAAGATACGGCTCATCGTCGAGGCCTTTCGGGAACTGCCGGAGCAGAAGCTTGTGGTCATCGGCGACGGCCCCGATTTCGGGAAGATCCAGGAGCTTGCGGGAGAGAACGTGCAGCTTCTCGGCTATCAGGGCGATGAGGTCCTGAAGGAGCGGATGCAGCACGCGAAGGCCTTTCTCTTTGCTGCGGAGGAGGATTTCGGCATTTTGCCCGTGGAGGCCCAGGCATGCGGGACCCCCGTCATTGCCTATGGACGGGGCGGGATTCTCGATACGGTGCGCCCCGTCGGGGGAGCGCATCCCACGGGGATGTTCTTCCAGGAGCAGACGGCAGAGGCTGTCTGTGCTGCCGTGAGGGAGTTTGAGACATCCGGTGGAAGGATCGTGGCGACGGATTGCCGCGCCAATGCGGAGAGGTTCGGCCAGGAAGAGTTTTGCCGGAAGTTCCGGAAGTTTGTGGATGAGCGGCTGGCATCACGGCCATGAAGGATAGGGGGATCATTTATGCACATCGTTATCGATTGCCGGTTTGTGCGACATTCCGGCATCGGCCGTTATGTGAGGGAAATCGTTCCCCGTCTTTTGAGGCACATGAGCCGGGAAAAATTTACATTGCTTGTCAGTCGCAGGGAATGGGATGAAGTCTTCATGCAGCAGTGCAAATCGGCACATGCTTTTTTTTGTTATGTGGAGGCGGGCATGTACAGCTTGCGCGAGCAGTGGGAGATTCCCCTTCGCATCCCCCGTTGCGATGTGTTCTGGGCGCCCCATTACAATGCGCCCCTTCTGCCCCTGCGGGCCAGGAGGAAGATCGTGACCATCCATGACATGGCGCATCTCGCCCTGCAGGATGGGATGTCCCTGCCCAAGCGGATCTATGCCAGGCTGTTCTTCTGGAATGCCACCCATCGCTATGACCGCGTTTTTACGGACTCGGAATTCTCCTGCCGGGAAATCCTGCACTATGAGGACATAGCCCGGGAGAAGGTGGAGGTCCACTATATTGCGGCAGACACGGACAGCTGCCGCCCCTGCGGGGATGAGGAAAGGAAGCGGGAGGTGCGGCGGCTCTATGCCCTGCCGGAAGACTATTTCCTCTTCGTCGGCAATGTGAAGCCAAACAAGAACCTCCGCCGCATGCTGGAGGCATATGCCATCTTCCGGAGAGAGGGCGGGCATGCTGCGCTGGCCATTGTCGGGAAGAAGGAGGGGCTCATGACCGGGGAGACGGGCATGGAAGAACATGTCCGGTCTCTTGGGATAGAAGAACATGTCCTTTTCACGGGGTTCGTGGCAGATGAGCACCTGCCGGTCATCTACAGTGCAGCCCGTGCCTTTGTCTTTCCCTCCCTTTATGAGGGATTTGGGCTGCCGCCCCTGGAGGCAATGGCCTGCGGCTGTCCGGCCATCGTGTCCCGGGCGGCTTCCCTGCCGGAGGTGTGCGGTGATGCGGCACTCTATGTCGATCCTCATGACATCAGGGATATTGCGGGACGGCTTCGGGAAATCACGGACTGCCCCCAAACAGCGCAAAAGCTGGTGAAGCGCGGCTTCCGGCAGGTCCGCTGCTTTTCCTGGGAGGATACGGTCCATGGGATTGCGGCTGCCCTGGAGGAACTGCGGCATTGATTGCTTTTCCGTGCCTGTTGTGATATACTGGACAAAATTGTGAGGGCCAGAGGGGATGCAGTGAGGGCATGTTATTCAACTCCTATATTTTTATCTTCCTATTTTTTCCTGTTGTCCTGACAGGGTATTTCCTGCTGGGAAAGAGCGGGAAA
>JAFSWY010000423.1 GCA_017444295.1 Selenomonadaceae bacterium
CCGGCCATACTCAAAGGCTGTGTCTCCAATGCCTCCCGTCTCCATGTACTCCATTTCGAGGATTTCAATGAGCCGTCCCTGCTCCTTCCTGTCCATCATGAAACTCATATCCTCCTGCGTAAAATTGGGCATACCTGCCCAAATGTCCATGAAAGTGTACTTTGATGGACACCATAAAATCAAAATATCAAAGCCAGAAAAATTTTTCAATATCCTTAAATTCTTTGATATTTAGGGATATTCAGTGTATACTTTAACAGGCCGTATTTAAAGTCTTACATTGTCCATAAAAGTACACTTTTGTGGACACTCGCCGCCAGTTCCGCATCTCAAAAGGAAAGAACTGCCCACAGGAACAAAAAAAAGAGGCCTAATTCGGCCCCGAAATCAAGAAACGCCGTGCAACCTTGGTTGTGCGGCGTTTCCATTATATGCTATATACTTTCCACAAAATGCTATAACTTAAAATGATCGAATCCCCGTAAATCACATCACCCCGCGAAAATAATGGCCTCTTGTAATGTTATCGCCCTCGATTTCATGCAGCTTTCCTTCCTGCGCCTCCATCTGTTCCTCGCTGTATTCCATGGCACGGCGATAGGCACTGACGAGACGGGCAAGCTCTTCTGCAGATCCCAGCTTCCCCTCCAGGCGGATCCGCTGGATGCCCGCATCCCCGAACTTGTTCGCATAAGGCAGCATGGAAAGGGTTTTGCCATTGAGCACATGCATGTGGCAGAACTGGTCCATGGCCAGGGGAAACAGCATGCCCTTCCTGTCCCTGAGGAAGTACCTGCCGTCCCTGCAGGGCTGGCTGCAGGGACGGTCCCCTACATCCCCCATGAAACTTCCCGTTACGCAGTATTCGGAAACCATGAGCTCCAGATTCCCATGAACGATACATTCCAGAGGAAGGGGAGACTTTTTCGCCAGATCCCCCACCTGCTGCCATGTGAGCTCCGGGGAAAGGGTTGCTCCTGCAACGCCTCGTTCCTTGAGAAAATCCAAGGTCAGATGATTGTAGGAAATCAAGGAATAATCCGCATGGACGGGAATCTCCGTCAGGCGTTCCACCAAGGCAAGGGTTCCTATATTATGCACGTAGATTTCGTCCGGCATAAATTCTCCAAAGGATTCCAAAAGCTGCTCCAGCCCTTTTGCATGGCATTGGAGCACAATGCGGGGCGTTTGGAAAAAAATCTGCCTTCCTGCACCACGAACCAGTTCCCATGCCTCCCGGTAATGTTTCGCGGACAGGAATTCATGGGCATAGGATTCCCCGCCGAAGAGAATGCCTTCCGCTCCGGCTTCCAAGGCCGTCTTCACTTTTTCAAGGGTATCCACGGATACGACGAGGAGGCTTCTCCCCACCTGCTTTCCCATGCCATCCTTTCCCAGGGATGGGATGTCTGCCCCTTTCGGCAGAGGGGCGCGTTCAAAGGCCGCGAGCCGCTGTCTTTCCATCTCCGTCACAGCCCTGCGGCGGGCATCATTGATTTCGCTCATGGGAACCATGACATTCCCCCGGATGTCCACCGACAATTCCTTCAAAGAAAAAATCGAGGCTCCCATCCGATCGATCTGCTTTCTTATGACCTCCTCGGAAAGGGGCCGATTCTTTGCCTCTTCTCCAATGAACCCCGTTTCGGCATCAGCAGTATTCCCATCCGCATCCTCCATATGGATGGAAAGGGGCCTTCCCACCGCTACCGCCGCCCGCACCGAAACAGGGATGCGGCGCACGGGAGCACCAGATGCATAGACGCTCTTCGCCGCCTCCATGAGGGCGGCATCATAGACCTTGAACACCCTGTCATGAACCCGCACGGCAGAAGGAATGGGAAAGATGACCTCATCGTCAACATTCCCCTGGGAGATTTCCTGCCCCTGTTTGTTGAGAAGCTTTTTCACGGAGGCTGTGACCCGCCCGCCGACCTTCACCCAGAAATCCACTTCATCCCCCAAGGCCAGATTCCCGCAGAGCTTTACCGTGACGAGCCGCTTCTCCCGGTCATAGGCCGCAACTCTTCCAATCAACAGCCCCCGGTTGTTCGGGCGACGGTCACTCATCATGTGCCTTCCGGGACGGGATTTCAGATATGCCGTGGTAAAATCCCGATTGAATATCTGCGTCAGATCGTTCCTTTCTTTCGCAGTGACATAATAGCCCTCCCCCGACAAACATCGGTCAAGGGCCTCCCGATAGGTGCGGACAACCGTTGCCACATATTCCGGCCGTTTCATGCGCCCCTCGATTTTCAGGGAAGCCACGCCTGCCTCGACGAGCTCCGGCAGGACATCAATGGTATTGAAATCCTTCGGGGACAAAAGGTACTGGCCGGCCCTGTCCCCCAGCAAATCCTTTCCCTCCGCGTCCACCAGGGCATAGGGCAGACGGCATGGCTGGGCGCAGCGTCCCCGGTTGCCAGAGCGCCCGCCAATCATGCTGCTCATAAGGCATTGGCCAGAATAGCATACACAGAGCGCCCCATGCATGAAGGTCTCGATTTCCACATCGGAATTCGAGCAGATATAGCGGATATCCTTCAAGGACAGTTCCCGGGAAAGGACCACGCGGGAAAAGCCCAGGGCCTGCAATGCGAGAACACCTTCCAGATTATGGACAGTCATCTGGGTGCTGGCATGAAGCGGCATATCCGGAACAATGGCCCTGGCCAGCCTCGCCACCCCAAGGTCCTGAATGAGCAGGGCATCCGCACCGGCCTCGTAAAGGAAGCGCAGATAGTCTGCCAGTTTGGGAAGCTCTGTGTCATCCACGATGGTATTGACGGTCACATGGACCTGGACACCCCGAAGATGGGCGAAATGAATCGCCTCCCGCAGCCCCTCCTCATCGAAATTGCTGGCATAGGCACGGGCACCGAACATGTTTCCCGCCAGATATACTGCATCCGCACCGCTCTCCACCGCAGCGGCAAGCGATTCCCTGCTCCCCGCAGGGGCCAATAATTCAACCAAGATACTTCCTCCAGCCAAATATGCACAAGAAAGACTGTCATTCCTCGTTCCCTGGATTTTCTTCTTCCCGTTCTTCTTGTTCTTCCTGTCCCTCCTGCAGAATCTGCAGCTGCTCCTCATCCATCCCGATGGCCGCTTCTTCCATCGTCGGCAGATTCGGCAAGTCCTCCAGGCTGTTCAGTCCGAAACAACGAAGAAAGGTATCCGTCGTCCCATAGAGGATCGGGCGCCCCAGCACCTGCTTCCGCCCCTGCTCGCTGACGAGTTCCAGCTCGATGAGCTTGGCAAGGGCACGCTCGATCCGCACACCGCGGATCTGCTCGATCTCCTGTTTCGTGATGGGCTGCTTGAAGGCGATGATGGAAAGGGTTTCCAGGGTCGGTGCCGACAATTTCCTGTCCACCACCTGGGTCAGCTTCTTTACGGCAAAGAAGTACTCCGGACGGGTCACAAGCTGGTAGCCGCCGGCCACCTGCCGCAGGGACAGCCCGCTTCCGCGTTCCAGCAGCGACTGCGAGAGTTCCCCGGCCAGTATCTCCACTTCCGCCTCATCCACTTCCAGAATCTTCTTGAGCTGTTCCATCGTTACAGGGTCGCCCGCCGCAAAGAGCACCGCTTCCAGGATTCCCTGCATATTCTCTTCAGGCATCCTCATCCCCCGCTTTCACGCAGATGTAGATTTCCGCAAAGGCACGCTGCTGCTTCACGGCAATGGTCTTGAGCTTGATGAGCTCCAGAAGGGCCAGGAACGTCACAATGAGCTCCGTCCTCGTGCCGGAGCGGAAAGCCTCGGAAAAGAGCAGCTTCCCGTTCGCCCGGTTGAGCAGGCTCATGATATCCTCCATCTTATCCTGGATGCTGTACTCCTCCGGTGTCACCAGAACATCGGGAATCTTCAGTTCCTCTTTCACTTCCAGCACCGTACGGAAGGCCTCCAGAAGCAATTCCATGGAAAGGTTCTCGGGAGGCAGGTGCTGCACGGGTATGGAAAGGGGTTCCCTGGCATAGAAACGCTCCTGCGTCTGCGCCATCTCCGAAAGAACGCTGCTGACCTGCTTGAACCTGCGGTACTCCAGGAGACGCTGCACCAATTCCCTGCGGGGATCCTCCTCCTCCCCCTCCTCCTCTTCTTTCGGAGGCTTCGGAAGCATCATGCGGGACTTGATCTGGAGAAGCGTCGCCGCCATCACGAGGAACTCACTGGCAATCTCGATATTGAATTCCTTGAACTTGTCCAGATGGTCCATGTACTGCTGGGTCAGCGTTGCAATAGGGATATCGTAGATATCGATCTTGTTCTTGTCAATGAGATGCATGAGAAGGTCCATGGGGCCTTCAAAGGCATCCAGCTTTATCTTGTAGCCGTCCATAGATCCTGCTTAGAAAAAGGGCTGCAGAAGCAGATTGAACACCGTCCAGACCAATTCACGGCAGGGAATCAGTATCATGCCAAGAACCGGCGTCATCAACAGGATGACGAGAATCAGGAAGCTGTACCGCTCCAGTCCGGCCAGCGTTTCCGCCAGATCGCGTGGCAAAAGCTGCATGAGGACATGGGATCCGTCCAAGGGGGGCAGCGGAATGAGATTGAAGATTGCAAAGCCGATATTGTACTCGATGATCAACCGGAATACCAAATAGATTCCCGTTGTCATATTGCCTCCCATGCGATCATACACCAGAAGCGCCACCAAGGCGGCAAAGGCCGTGAGAAGATTGGCTCCCGGCCCGGCCAGGGACACCAGGATATCATCCCTGCGGGGGCTCCTGAAGTTCCTGGGATTGATGACAACAGGCTTCGCCCAGCCGAAATGCACCAAGAAAAGGCACAGAAGTCCCACAGGATCGATATGGGAAAAGGGATTCAGCGTCAGGCGCCCCATGAGCCGCGGCGTAAAATCCCCAAGGGCCACAGCAACCCGCGCATGGGCATATTCATGGACCACCATGGCAATGATGAGGCCCGGAAGCCCTGCCACAATCTGCATGATACTGAAATCAAACATGAAACTCCTCCCCGATTATTTGAAAATATTTTTTTGCATTGCCAGCAGGAGAATGGATGTCACGGATTTCGCATCAAAGATGCGCCCGTCCTTTGCCATTTCGACAGCCTCCTCCAAGGGAACCTTCACCACATTGATGAATTCGTCCTCGTCCGTGTGCTGCTTTCCTGCAGTCAGTCCCTCAGCGGCATAGAGATGGATGTACTCATTGGAAAATCCCACCGTCGTCGCTATGGTTGTCAATTTCGTGATGCGCTCTGCCTTATATCCGGTCTCCTCCGCCAGTTCGCGCTCGGCACAGTATACCGGATCCTCGTCGGGGGCGTCCAGCTTGCCCGCAGGAACCTCCAGTGTAACCTGTCCCACGGGATAGCGGTACTGGCGCACAAGTATCACGCGGCCATCCGGCAGGAGGGGAATCACCGAAGAGGCTCCCGGATGCCGGATCCACTCGCGGACAGCCTCCTTGCCGTTTGGAAGTTTCACCATATCGCGCTTCACATGAAGCAGGTGGCCATCATAAATGTCCTCGCTGCTGATCTTTTTCTCTATCAAATCCTCATCCATCGTCAGAACCTCCATCCTATAAGCCAATCCCAATCCAATACCCCTTATTGTAATACAAAGCCCTTCCCATGAAAAGCTATTTCTTGCCTGATTTTCGCAAGGCCTCCTTCGTCATGCGGGCATGGAGCACCATCTCACGGGCATTGTCCAGGGATGCTGCCGTTGCGTCCACACCGGAGGCCATGCGGGCAACCTCGCTGATTTCCTCTGCCTCCGTGAGGGCCTGGACCCTCGTTGCAGTCTTTCCCCCTTCGGAACTTTTCGCGATGTAGAGATGAACATCCGCCATGGAAGCGATCTGCGGAAGATGGGTGATGCAGAGCACCTGCCTGTAATTGGCCACCAGGGCAATCCTCTCCGCCACCATCTGTGCGGTGCGCCCGCCGATTCCCGTGTCGATCTCATCGAAAACCATGCTGGGAACAGAATTGTCCTGCGCCGCCGACACCGTCTTGATGGCAAGGGCAATGCGGGAAAGCTCTCCTCCGGAAGCCACTTTCGCCAAAGGCTTTTCCGCTTCCCCGGGATTGGCGGAAAAGGACATGGTCAAATGGTCCGCCCCATCGGGAGCAAACTGCCCCAAGGGGGAAAGGGCAATATGGAGCCGCGCCTTTGGCATCCCCAGGGCGTGAAGCTGCTCCTCAATGTCCCCGGACAATTCCCTCGCGCCCTTTTCCCTCGCCTTGGTCAGGGTCCTTGCGCAGTTGCCCAGACATTCCTCCTTCGCGTGTATCTCCTCCTGAAGCCGGGCAATGGTTTCGTCATAGTTCTCGATTTCCGCCAGTTCCCTTTGTATGTTTTTCTGGTGCTCCAGGATATCGGCAATCGTTGCGCCGTATTTCTTGCGCAGTTTGTAGATGACATCCATGCGGGATTGCAGCTTGTCCAGCTTCTGTGGGCTGAATTCCATGTTTTCCCCATAATCCCTTATCTCATAGGCAGCTTCCTGCAGGGAGACATAGGCTTCCTCCACGATCTTGGCGGAATTCTCCAGGGCATTGTCGAACCGGGCCATGTCCTGGAGATTTTTCTTTATCTGTGACAGTGCCGCCAAAACTCCCATTCCATCACGGGAATTGTTGTCCAGCAAGCGATGGGAGTCCTCCACATAGGCGGCAATCTTTTCCGCATGGGAGAGGCGCCGGATCTCTCCCTCCAGCTCCACATCCTCATTTTCCTTGAGTTTCGCTTCTTCAATCTCCTTGTTCTGCCATTCGAACATGTCCAGCCGCTGGGCATATTCGCGGGAATCCCTTTCCCTGCCGGAAAGTTCCTTCTTTTTGGCCGTCCACTCCCCATAAACGGAACGATAGTCCTCCAGTGCCTTGGCAATATCTTCCGAGGAACTGTCCAGAAGGTCATATTGGCCGGATTCCTTGAGCAGTGCCAGATTCTCGTTCTGGCCGTGGACATCCACCAAATGCGCGCCAATCTTCCGAAGGACCGCCAGAGTCACATGGCAGCCGTTCACGAGAATGGAACTTCGCCCATTGCGCGTGAGCTGGCGCGTGATGATCAGGGAATCGTCATCCATGTCAATGGCCTGTTCCGCCAAAAAATCGCCAAGAGCTCCTTGCGGCTCCAATGAAAAAATGGCTTCCACTCGAAGCCAGTCACAGCCTGTACGGATGGAATCCGCAGAAACCCTGTGTCCCAAAACCGCCCCCAGGGCATCTATGAGTATGGATTTTCCTGCGCCGGTCTCTCCCGTGAGGATATTGAGCCCCTTGCCAAACTCCACCTGCACATGCTCCAGCAAGGCGAAATTCCAAACCGTCAATGTTTTCAGCATATCAAAAGCTCTCCCATCCTAGAAGGCAAGGGCCTCCATTTTTTTCATCACGTTCTCCACGGCATCCTTGGGCTTCACAACGACGATGATGTTGTCATCGCCTGCCACCGTGCCGATGACCTCCGGCCATTTGGCATAGTCCAGCACCGAGGCAACGGCATTTGCCGTGCCGGGCAGTGTCTTCACCACAATGATGTTCTCACTGGAATCCAGTCCCGTAACGGAGTCCTGGAACAATCTTGCCATGCGTGCCTTGGAAAAGGCAACATTCTTGCCGGCGGGAGGAGCATAGCGCGAATGGCCGTCCCCTGTCGGCACCTTGATGAGCATGAGCTCCTTGATATCCCGTGAAACGGTGGCCTGGGTCACCTCGATATGATGCCTGCAAAGCGCCTCTGCCAAGTCTTCCTGCGTCTCAATGACCTCATGCTCAATGATCTCCTTGATTTTCGCCTGGCGGATTGCCTTCATGTTCTCACCTTCTCACAGATTATTTTCCCAGAGTTTCGTCCGAAGTGTCTTGTAATAGTCCTTGTCCTCGAATTTCACAATCTTCGCTGACACGGAGGACTTCTTTACGATGACCTCTTCGCCGGGCAGCAGACGAAAACTTTCCTGGCCGTCAAAGGTGACGATGATATCCTGATGCACCGCCGCGATATGAATGTGTATCCTGTCATTTTCGTTCACCACCAGGGGACGAAGATTGAAGGTATGGGCACAGATCGGCGTCAACAGGAGCGCCCGCACCGTGGGGTTCATGATCGGGCCGCCGGCGGAAAGGGAATAGGCCGTGGAACCGGTGGGTGAGGAAACGATGATTCCGTCCGCCTTGTAGTCCATGAGCCGCGTGTCGTTGATGCTCAGGCCGAGATGCAGCATACGGGCTACCCCTCCCTTGGTAATGACCACGTCATTGATGGCATTTCCGAGGAACCGTTCCTTCCCATCCTCGCCCTTCACATAGCCGGAAAGAAGCAATCGCTCTTCAATGAGGTAAGTGCCCGCCAGGATCTTTGCCATCTTCGTTTCCAGCTCATCCGGCTCAATATCCGCCAGAAAGCCAAGGGTTCCAATATTGATGCCGCAGACAGGAACGCTTTTGGCGCCGACCCGGCGGCAGACTCCAAGCAAGGTTCCATCCCCTCCGATGCTGAGCGCCATGTCCATCGGAAGCTGCTCAATGCCTTCCCGTCCATAGGCCTTGCAGCCGAAGAAAATGGACTCATCCCTCGGAAGAACAAGCTCCACGGGCTTATCCTTGCAGAAATTCAGCAACCGGCCCAG
>JAFSWY010000424.1 GCA_017444295.1 Selenomonadaceae bacterium
GCCCCGCGAAAGAGGATGGAATGCTCCACTTCACCTTCGATCAGGCAGCCGTCAGCAACCATGCTGTCAACCGAGCGGGAAAACGGTCCGTAGTATGTGGCGGGATTAGAAATATCCTTGGTTCGGATCGGTCTTTGGGGCGAAAACAAGTCATCGCGCACACAGTCCTCCAGCAGCCCCATGGAGTGGCGGAAATAATCCCGAACAGAATGAAAGCGCACGGCTTTTCCGTCAAACAGATAGGAGTCCACTTTTAATCTGGCAAGTCGGGGCAAAAGCGCACCGCTGCTGAATGAGGACACGTCATGCGCCGCGCAATCCTCCACCAGTTCCAGCAGAAGCTTGCGCGAAAGGATATACAGTTCCAGCGATTCCGGCTTGTCCGGGGCATGGGCGGGATTGACAGAAATATCCGTGACCCGCCCTCCGCCGTCCAAGCACAGGAATTGACACTGAGAGGAGTCTCCGGAATGCTCGCGGGTGCAAACCACAGTAACATCGCTTCCCCGGGCCAAGTGATGTTGAAACACATCGGAAATATCGATATTCAACGCCACGTCGCCCCGAGCCAGCACCACATATTGCTGTCTGATGTTTGTCAGGTAGGAAGACACGCCGATGAGCGCCTCCATTGTGCCGCGATATTCACCCTGCGCGCTCTCAGCAGTACTGAACGGGGGCAGGATACGCAGACCGCCGCGTTTTCGGCTGAGATCCCAATCTTTGCCGGAACCCACGTGATCCAGCAGGGACTGATAGTTGGCATGGACGATCAGTCCGATGTCGGTCATGCCCGCGTTGACCATGTCGGAAAGGAGAAAGTCAATCATGCGGTATCTGCCCCCAAACGGCAAGGAGCAGGTGTTGCGATGGCGGGTCAAATCACCCAGCGCCGGGCTGGGTCTGTAGGCAAAGATGATGCCGTGCAGATCGTTCATGCCTGTTCCCCCTCCTTCACATCCTGACGGATCATGCCGTTGGGTGCCACCACAGCGTTTTTCCCTACGGTAACTCCACTGGCCACAACCGCCACACCCCAGTTGGGAACTGTCACATCAGGCGGCGCGCCCACGCGTGCATTTTCCTCCACCACAGAGTTTTCAGCAAGGATCGCATACTCCACGCGCGCTCCGGCACGAACCACCGTGCCCGGCATAAGGATGGAGTAGCGCACCTCCGCCCCCGCCTCCACTGTGACGGAACGGAACAGTACGGAATTTTCCACCGTGCCGAAAACACGGCAGCCGCCGGTAACGACCGAGTGGGAAATGACTGCATCCGATCCGGTAATATGGGGCGCCTGAATCGGCGCGCGGGCGTAAATCGGCCAGGAAGGGTCATATAAATCAATACTTCCGTGGGGCGAAAGCATGTCCATGTTCGCATCCCATAGAGAATCGATCGTACCCACATCTTTCCAATACCCTTTAAAACGATAGGCGGCCAAGGTCTCCCCTGCGCCGAGCATGGCGGGGATGATATTTTTCCCGAAATCGTTGGAGGAGGCGGGATCGGCCTCATCCGCGATCAGATACTGCCGCAGCTTTGCCCAAGTGAATGTATAAACGCCCATGGAGGCAAGGTTGCTCTTGGGCTGCTCCGGCTTTTCCTCAAACTCGTAGACAATGTCCCGCTCATCCACATTCATGATGCCGAAGCGCTTCGCCTCCTCCATGGACACCTCAAGCACGGAGATCGTGCAAGCGGCGCCGACGGACTTGTGGTGCGAGAGCATTTTGGAGTAGTCCATTTTGTAGATGTGGTCGCCGGACAGAACAACAACGTAGTCCGGATCATACCGATCCAAGAAGTCGATATTTTGATAAATCGCGTTGGCTGTCCCCTTGTACCAAGTGCCCTGCTCGCCCTCCCGCATGTAGGGAGGCAGGATATGGACGCCCCCGTCGGCGCGGTCAAGATCCCATGGCTGTCCGGAGCCGATGTAGCTATTCAACTCCAACGGCCTGTACTGTGTCAGCACGCCCACCGTATCAATCCCGGAGTTGACGCAATTGGAAAGAGGAAAGTCGATGATGCGGAACTTCCCCCCGAATGGGACGGCCGGCTTTGCCACATGGCTGGTCAGGGCGTAGAGTCGACTGCCTTGTCCGCCGGCCAACAACATCGCCACACATTCTTTCTTCATTTCTATTTCACCTCTTCTAACGCTGATCCGCCGCAGGGATGTCATCCGGTGTAGGACACTGATAAATCACACAGGACATGGCGGGCAGATCGATGCAAATGGATCTGGGACGACCGTGACATGGGGCAGGCCGACTTTCCACAGGTACTGCATCGCCGCTGCCGCTGCCCCCGAATTCCGCAAGGTCGGAGTTGAGCAAGGGCTGATAGAATCCGGCGTGATCCACTCCTATCTGGTAGCTCTGCCGGCGGACAGGCGAGAAGTTGCAGGCAACCAGCAGGGAGCACCCGACATCCGGTCGACGCAGATAGACCACCGTATTTCCCGACTCATCGTTGGCCTCGATCCAGTCAAAGCCGCTCCAATCTCCGTCTCGCTGCCAAAGAGCAGGCTGAGAAAGATACAGGGCATTGGCCGCCCGAAAGTAAGTCTGGAGTTGGCGATGCGGCTCCTGCTCCAGCAGATGCCAGTCCAGCGACTGCTCGTAGTGCCACTCATTGAACTGCCCGAATTCACTGCCCATAATCATCAACTTTTTGCCGGGATGGGTAAGCATGTAGCCGTAAAAGGCGCGCACGTTGGCAAACTTCTGTCCGTTACCGCCCGGCATCTTGCCGATGAGGGAGCCTTTCATATGCACTACCTCGTCATGGGAGATGGGCAGGATATAGTTTTCCGAAAAAGCATACATCATTGAGAACGTCAAGTCCCGATGGTTGTATTGTCTAAAGTAGGGATCCGTCTTGAGATAGTGGCATATATCGTTCATCCAGCCCATGTTCCATTTATAATTGAACCCCAGTCCTCCGCTGCTGACCGGGTGAGTCACCTGCGGCCACGCGGTAGATTCCTCGGCGATCATCAGCACATCGGGATGGTCGGCAAAAACGAGGGTATTGAGCGTTTGAAAAAACTCCACAGCCTCTAAGTTCTCCCGTCCGCCCATGCGGTTGGGAAGCCATTGGCCGTCCTTGCGTCCGTAATCCAGATAGAGCATGGAGGATACCGCATCCACCCGCAGCCCGTCGGCGTGATACTGCTCCAGCCAAAACATAGCCGAGGAGAAGAGGAAGGAGCGCACCTCGTTGCGGCCAAGATCGAAGCAGTTGGTGCCCCACTCCATATGCTCCCCTTTTCTGGGATCGGCATACTCATAAGTTGGAGTAC